>JAVHVB010000075.1:0-22647 GCA_032160775.1 Pseudonocardiales bacterium
TCCGCGACGGCAGCAACCCGACGAAGCTCTTCGCCGCCTCCTTGGCGGTCGCGATGCGCGACGGGAGCACGTCGGTCGCCTCCATCGACAGCGACACGTCGATGTCGAGGATCACCGTCGCGTTCTCCCGCGGCACCTTCACCGCAGTGGACGGGCGTGCGACGCCGAGGGACAGCACGGTCAGCGCGACGAGGAGCAGCGCGAAGGTCAGGTGCCGCCGCCAGCCGGGTCGGCGCGGGGCGACGCTGCCGAGCAGGTCGAGGTTGCTGAACCGGGCGACGAAGCGCTTGCGGCGGACCTGCATGATCGCGTAAATCGCTCCGAGCGCCGCCACGGCGACGAGCAGCGTCAGGTAGGCCGGCGACAGGAACGTCATGCGGGGGCCACGCGAAATCGTGGAGTGTTATTTGTTGAGCGATTTCGTGGCGTGCTCATCTACCGGACTCCCGATCCGACGGCGCCGACGACGAACTTGCGCCGGGCGACGACGAAACGCACGACGTCGGTGATCCACTCCCGATCGGTGCGCAGTTGCAGATGGGCGGCGCCCGCGTGCCGCAGCCCGGTCGCGATCCGCTGTCGCTGATTGGCGGCGGCCGCCGCGTAGCGCGCCCGCAGCTGGACGTCAGAAGTCTGAACCTCCAGTTGACGCCCGGTCTCCGGATCCACGAACGTGACCAGCCCCGCGGACGGCAACTCGAGCTCGCGCGGGTCGAGCACCTCGATCCCCAGCAGCTGCTGCCGCTCGGAGAGCCCGCGCAGCGGCCGCTCCCACGGCAGCTGCCCGACTCCGGTCGCGCCGTCCAGGAAGTCCGAGATGACGGCGACGAGGCCGCGACGGCGTTGCGGGCGACGCAGTGACTCGAGCAACGCCGCGAGATCCTTGCCGCCGCCGGACGCGGCCCGCGGCGTGGTCGCGACGCGGCGCAGCACGTACCGCCCGTGCGCGCGGCCCGCGCGCGCCGGGATCAGGTAGCTGTCGGTGCCGTTGCCGACCACGGCGCCGACCCGGTTGCCGCCCCGCACGGTCAGGTGCACGACGGTGGTGATGGCGGCCAGCACCAGCTCGCGCTTCTCGGTGAGTGCCGTGCCGAAGTCCATGCTCGGCGACAGGTCCGCGACGATCCAGGTCTCCAGCTCCCGGTCGGCGACGGTTTGCCGGATGTGCGGCACGGTCGTGCGCGCGGTGACCGGCCAGTCCATCCGCCGGACGTCGTCGCCCGGGACGTAGGGCCGCGACTCCCCCGCCTCGGTGCCCGGCCCGGGTACTAGTCCCAGGTAGTTGCCCTGCAGCAACCCGTCCAGCTTGTTCCGCACGGCGAACTCCAGCCGGCGCAGCAGTTGATCGGCGCTGTGCAGGTCGAGCGCGGGCCCGTGGTCGGTGGGCTGCGGAGCCTCGCCGACGACGTCCGGGCGATCGGGCGCAGTCACGCCGAACGCTCACCCCACGTGGGGGCAGTCGGGGCAGCCGGCGGCTGCTGCCCCTGCGGCGGCGCCGCCTGCCCGTACACGAGCGGCTGACCGGGCGCCGGCTGACCGGAAGGTGGCAAGGCCTGGTGCCCGCCCGCGCGCTGGCGTGGCGCGACCTGCGGCAGTGGCACAGCCGAAAGCACCCGGCGCACTGCGTGTCCGGCGGGCACGCCGTCGGCGATCGCGTCGTAGCTGAGCACCAGCCGGTGCGCGAGAACGTCGACCGCGACGTCCAGGACGTCCTGCGGGAGCACGTAGTCGCGCCCGCGCATCAGCGCCATCGCGCGACCCGCAGCGACCAGGCCGAGACTGGCGCGCGGGCTGGCGCCGTAGGAGATCCATTGCGCGACATCGGGCAGGTTGTACTGCTGCGGGTTCCGGGTCGCCAGTACCAGCCGCACGACGTAGTCGACGATCGCGTGATGGACGAACACCCGGCTGGACGCGGCCTGCAGCCGCTGCAGCTCGTCGGTGCTGAGCACCGCGTTGGCCTGCGGCGGCGCCACGCCCATCCGGTAGATGATCTCCCGCTCCTCGGCGGCGCTCGGGTAGTCGACCGGGATCTTCATGAGAAAGCGGTCGCGCTGCGCCTCGGGCAGCGGGTACACGCCTTCGGACTCGATCGGGTTCTGGGTGGCCAGCACCAGGAACGGCGCCGGCACGTCGAAACGCCGGCCGCCGATCGTGACATGCCGCTCGGCCATCACCTCGAGCAGCGCGGACTGCACCTTCGCCGGCGCGCGGTTGATCTCGTCGGCGAGCACGAAGTTCGCCATGATCGGCCCGAGTTCGGTGTCGAACTGCTCGGCGCCGGGCCGGTAGATGCGGGTACCGACGATGTCCGACGGAACGAGGTCGGGGGTGAACTGGAGCCGGGAGAAAGTGCCGCTGACGGTGCGCGCCAGCGTCTCGACGGCGAGCGTCTTCGCGACCCCGGGCACGCCCTCGATCAGGCAGTGACCCTGGGCGAGCAGGCTGACGATCATCCGCTCGACGAGCCGGTCCTGGCCGACGATGACGCGCTTGACCTCAAACATCACTCGTTCGAGCGCCGTCGCGTCCGCCGCCGGGGTCTGGATCTGGTCGGACTCGGCCACCGGGTCTCCTTGCTGCCACTTTCAACTGACAGATCAACGGTACGGGACCAGCCTGTACGGTGCCTCAGTGCCGGACGAGAGTTCGCTGGGTGATCTCCTGTGCTCGGCCAGGGGGTGCCGGCAGCCTGCGACGACCGACCTCACCTGGCGCAATCCGCGCATCCACGACGGGGCGCGGGTGAAGCACTGGCTCGCCTGCGACGAGCACGCCGACCACCTTGCCGACTTCCTGAGCCGGCGCGGCTTCCTGCTCTCCCGTGGCCCGCGTTCGAGGGGGCCGGCGGGCTAACCGCCGATGGCGGACATCGTGCGCGGCGGCTGGACGAACGTCGCCGACCCGATGCCGTGCCCCGACTGCTTGCCGGCGACCGCGGTGACGATGATCGCGGCGAGTTCCTGATCGGACGCGCCGGCCCGCATCGGCCCGCGCAGATCGGTCTCCTCCTGCGCGAACAGACAGGTACGCAGTTGCCCGTCCGCCGTCAGCCGGAGCCGGTCGCACTCGCGGCAGAACGGCCGGGTGACCGAGGCGATGATGCCGACCCGCCCGACCTCGGTCGCCCAATCGGCGCGGTCCGGCCCGTCCAGGACGTCGAACTCCTCCGCCGGGGCGTGCGTGCGCTCGCCGTGCGGGACGACTTCGAAGCCGGCCTCGCCGAGCAGCGCCAGGATCTCGTCCGCGGTGACCATCGAGGTGCGGGACCACAAGTGGTCAGCGTCGAGCGGCATGTGCTCGATGAAGCGCAGCCGGTAGCCGCTGCGCAGCGCCCAGCCGAGCAACTCCGGCGCTTCGTCGAGATTGCTGCCGCGCACCAGCACCGAGTTGATCTTCACCGGCGCCAGTCCGGCCGCCGCGGCGGCAGCGACGCCGGCGAGCACGTCGGGCAACCGGTCGCGCCGGGTCAGTTCGCGGAATCGCTCGCGGTCGAGGGTGTCCACCGAGACGTTGATCCGGTCGAGCCCGGCAGCGGTGAGGGCCGTCGCCGAGCGGGCGAGGGTCACACCGTTGGTGGTCAGCGAGATCTCCGGGCGCGGCTCGAGCGCGGCCAGCCGGCCGATCACGTCCGGCAGCGTGGGATGGACGAGCGGCTCACCGCCGGTCAGCCGGATCGAGCGCACTCCGAGCCGCAGGAACAGCTCGGAGAGCCGCAGGAACTCGTCGTCGTCGAGCCGCTGCGCCTTCGCCAGCCAGGGCAGCCCCTCGGCCGGCATGCAGTACGTGCAGCGCAGCGAGCACAGGTCGGTGAGCGAGATGCGCAGGTCGGCGGCCACCCGGCCGAACCGGTCGCGCAGCACACCCGTGCCGGCCACCGCGCCGAGAACGCTCATCGGGCTACCTTTCGCGAACGGTCTTGGCCCGCGAAGCGGGCACGCGCGTTCACTCCACTTCTCACGCTGACGAGGCTACGCGTGCGCCCGAGGTCTGCGTCGGTGCGTCGGTCCTACGTCAGCGGACGGGTGGCGCCGAAGAACCCGCCGTACTCCCAGACGGAGGCGATCTGAACGTAGGCACCCGAGTACGGCGCCTCGACGATCTGCCCGCCGCCGATGTAGACCGCGACGTGGTGGATGCCCCAGACCGTGCCGTTCGAGCTCCAGAAGATCAGGTCGCCCGGCATCAGGTTCCCGGCTCCCGGGTGATAGTGGCCGGCCTGGCTGTACTGGCTCGCCGCGTAGTGGGCCCACGAGCCGGCACCCCAGGCGTACATCGCCAGCCCGGAGCAGTCGAAGCCGATCTTGTTGCAGTCGTTCCAGGCGTCGCCGGGGACGCAGACGCCGCGACCCGGCCCGTACGCGCCGCCGCCGGCCCAGGCGTATGGCAGCCCGAGCTGGCTCTGCGCCCGGTTCGCCGCGGCCTGGCCCTTGCCCGGCGTCCAGCTGCCGCCCGTCGGGGGCGGGCCCCCGCTGCCGTGGCCGCCGCCGCCCCCACCGCTGTTGCCGTTGCCGCCGCCGGTGTTGGTCGGCGGTGGCGGGTGGTTGCGCAGCCAGCGCAGGTGTTCCTGGTGCTGCTTCCACGCCTCCCAGTCGGAGAGGTTCTGCTCGTAGGCGTGTTGCTGGGCGAAGTAGGTCAGCGTGCGCGCCCGCCCGTAGGTCAGCTGCGCCAGTTCCTGCTGCTTCTGTTCCAGGTCGGCCTGCTTGCCGGCCATGTCCTGCTCCAGCTGCACCTTCTGCTGCTGCTCGGCGACGACGGCTGCCGCGGCGGCCGCTCGCTGGATGTCGGCCTTGGCCTTGGCCTTCGCCGCCGCGGCCTCGGCCAGCTGGGCCCGCGCGTCGGCATTCGACTTCGCGACCGACGCCGCCTGCATGGCGCCGATGGCGTCGGCCTTGTGCTGCTGCTGGTAGCTCTCCAGCGACGCGTGCTCGAGCAGCGCGCTCGGGTCCGGTGCGGTGAGCAGCGAGCCGGCGGTGCCATCGAGATTGCCGCCGGTGTAGATGGCCTGCACGTACTGCACGAAGCGCACGTGCGCGTCGGCGACCTGCTGCCGGGCGTCCACAACGGCCCGCTCGGCCCGCCGCGCCTCGGCCTGGGCGGCGCGCCACTGGGTCAGGGCCAGCGTGTATTTCTGCTCGGCCAGCTCGGCCTTGGCCTGCAGCTGCTGCAACTGGACTTGAGCGGCGGCGATCTCACCGCTGAGCTGGCCGACCTGCTGGGACAGCGCCGCCTTCTGGCTGGCGGCCGCGTCGACCTGGCCCTGCGAGATCTGCTGCGCCGGCGGAGTCGGCGGCGTCGGCTTCGGCATGGCCGAGGCCGGGACGGCGGAGAAGAGCAGGCTGGCGGCCGTCGCAGCTGTCGCGGCGAGAGCGAGCACGCGACGCCCGCGCGGCCGCCGGTCGCTCAGCCCCCGCGGTGCTCCCCATTGCTTCCACTGCACAGCAATGCTCCCTCTGGCTTTACCGGCGCAGAACAGTCGTCCCAGGTTGCCACGGAAACCCCACCAGCGCCAGGCGCAACACGCGTAACATTCGCACCAAGCGTCACAAACCGGGCGCAGTGCATCCGTGGATCAGTGCAGGCTGACCCGCTCCTGCTCCCGAAGATCATCCGGGGCGGCCACCGGGGAGGCATAGGGCCGAACGGCCCGGTGTCGGTCCCATCGATTGAGGGCCAGCTGCACGACGAGCGCGTACAGCACGCCAGCCACCAGGTCGAGGACGTAGTGCTCGCCGGTGTACACGAGGGTGAACCCCATGGCGACTGGATACAGCACCAGCAGATACCGCCACCGCGAGCGCAGCATGGTGCCGATCATCAGCACCACGAGCACCGCGAACGCGATGTGCAGCGACGGCATCGCCGCGACCGGGTTGGCGCCGTCCTTCTGCGCATTCGCGAGCACGTCGTTCAGGCCGCCGGCGTGCAGCCAGACCCAGCCGCGCGCCGAGAGCCGCGCAACCGGCTCGCTCAGCCCGTCACGCGCCGCGAGCCACGGCGGTGCCTCGGGGAACAGGCAGTACGTCACCAGACCGAGTACCGCCAGCACGGTGACCCGGCTGATGTAGCGCAGCCACAGCGAGCGATCACGCAACCAGAGCACCGCCGCGAGCACGGGAGTCGCGAGGAAATGCGAGGTGTAGACCAGCGTGATCAGCGCGTCGTACCAATGCACGTGGGCCGCGTCGTAGAGCTGCTGCTGCAGCCACAGTGACGGTTCGGTGCCGCCGAACAACCACTTCTCGGCGTCGAGGATGTCCCGTTCGTGCAACCGGATGCCCAGTCCGTCGGCGACGCCGCGGGTCCGGTCGTAGGCGAGCAGGACGGCCGTGAACGGCAGCCAGTCGACAACGACCTGGGCGGTGGGCCGCCAGCCGCGGCCGAGCCTCGTCAGCGCGAGGCCCGTCATGATGATGATCGCCATCGGCGCGCGATCGGTGGGCACGCCGTACTCGACGAGGATCCAGGCGACGATCCCGAAGTAGCCGACGAAGGCGACCCGGCGGACGGTGCGCCGGCTGTCCTCGGCCGCCGGGACGGCGTCGGCGGTACTCTCGCCGCCTTCGCCCTCGCCCATCACCTCCGCAGTTTACGGGTTGTTCACCCTGGCAAGGGTGGCTTGCCAGCCGCGGCGCAGCGTCTGGGGCGCAGTGGTATCTTGACGTCAAGAGATCTGGACAGGTGCCGACAGCCCCAACCGACTCGTCGCCACCGACCCACGAGGGAGCGTGCCGTGCCCGCAGAGAGCAAGAACAGCTTCGGATCCCGTGCCCAGCTGGCGGTCGGCGACGGCAGTCTCGACTTCTTCCGGCTGGACGCCGTCGACGGGGCGCAGCGGTTGCCGTTCTCGCTCAAGGTCCTGCTCGAGAACCTGCTCCGTACCGAGGACGGCGCGAACGTCACGGCCGAGCAGGTCGAGGCCGTCGGCAACTGGAGCGCCGACGCCGAGCCGGACACCGAGATCCAGTTCACCCCGGCTCGGGTAGTCATGCAGGACTTCACCGGCGTCCCGGCCGTCGTCGACCTCGCCACGATGCGCGAGGCGGTCGTCGAACTGGGCGGCGACGCCACGAAGATCAACCCGCTGGCGCCGGCCGAGCTCGTCATCGACCACTCGGTCATCGCCGACCTGTTCGGCACTCCCGACGCATTCCAGCGCAACGTGGAACTCGAGTACGAGCGGAACAAGGAGCGCTACCAGTTCCTGCGCTGGGGCCAGACCGCGTTCGACGAGTTCAAGGTGGTCCCGCCGGGCACCGGCATCGTGCACCAGGTCAACATCGAGTACCTGGCGCGCGTCGTGTTCAGCCGGGGCGGGCTCGCCTACCCGGACACGCTGGTCGGCACCGACTCGCACACCACGATGGTCAACGGCCTGGGCGTGCTGGGCTGGGGCGTCGGCGGCATCGAGGCGGAGGCTGCGATGCTCGGCCAGCCGGTGAGCATGCTCATCCCGCGCGTCGTCGGCTTCAAGCTCACCGGCGAGCTGCCCGACGGCTCGACCGCCACCGACCTGGTGCTCACGATCACCGAGATGCTGCGCAAGCACGGCGTGGTCGGCAAGTTCGTCGAGTTCTACGGCACCGGGGTGGGCGCCGTCCCGCTCGCCAACCGGGCGACGATCGGCAACATGAGCCCGGAGTACGGCTCGACCTGCGCGATCTTCCCGATCGACGACGAGACCCTGCGCTACCTGCGGTTCACCGGGCGCAAGGACGCGCAGATCGACCTCGTCGAGCGGTACGCGAAAGAGAACGGCCTCTGGCACGACCCGTCCACCGCGCCCGACTTCTCCGAGACGCTGGAGCTCGACCTGTCCACCGTCGAGCCGTCGCTCGCCGGCCCCAAGCGCCCGCAGGACCGGGTGCCGCTGAAGCACTCGAAGCAGATGTTCCGCGAGGCGCTCGGTTCCTACGTCGACGGCGACTCGATCCAGAACGGCGTGGACGAGGCCAATGCCGAGTCCTTCCCGGCGTCGGACCCGGCGGCGGCCGGCCCGGGCAGCGATGCCACCCCGGCGCCGGTCCACTCCGCGGCCGCAGGCGCCACCGGCCGCTCGTCCAACCCGATGCCGATCACCTTCGAGGACGGGACCGAAGCGGTCCTCGACCACGGCGCTGTCGTCATCGCCGCGATCACCTCGTGCACGAACACGTCCAACCCGTCGGTCATGGTCGGCGCGGCGCTGCTCGCGAAGAAGGCCGTGGAGAAGGGCCTCACCCGCAAGCCGTGGGTGAAGACATCGCTCGCGCCCGGCTCCAAGGTCGTCACCGACTACTACGACCGGTCCGGGCTCACGCCGTACCTCGAGAAGCTGGGCTTCAACCTCGTCGGTTACGGCTGCACGACCTGCATCGGCAACTCCGGGCCGATCATCGAGGAGGTGTCCGCCGCGGTGAACGAGGGCGACCTCGCGGCCACGGCGGTGCTGTCCGGCAACCGCAACTTCGAGGGGCGCATCAATCCCGACGTCAAGATGAACTACCTCGCCTCGCCGCCGCTCGTGGTCGCGTATGCGCTGGCCGGTTCGATGGACGTCGACCTGTTCAACGAGCCGCTCGGTCAGGACACCGAAGGCAACGACGTCTTCCTCACCGACATCTGGCCGTCGCCGCAGGAGATCGAGGAGGTCATCGACCAGGCGATCGCCAGCGAGATGTACACGACCGACTACGCCGACGTCTTCACCGGCGACGAGCGGTGGAAGGGACTGCCCACACCCGAGGGCGACACCTTCGAGTGGGACGCGGAGTCGACCTACGTCCGCAAGCCGCCGTATTTCGAGGGCATGCAGGTGGAGCCGTCGCCGGTCACCGACATCAGCGGCGCGCGGGTGCTGCTCAAGCTCGGCGACTCGGTGACCACCGACCACATCAGCCCGGCCGGCGCGATCAAGACCGACTCCCCCGCCGGCAACTACTTGTCCGAGCACGGCGTCGACCGCCGCGACTTCAACTCCTACGGCTCGCGCCGCGGCAATCACGAAGTGATGATCCGCGGCACGTTCGCCAACATCCGGCTGCGCAACCAGCTGGCGCCGGGTACCGAGGGCGGCGTCACCCGCGACTTCACCCGCGACGGCGAGGTCACCACCGTCTACGACGCGTCGGTGAACTACGCCGATGCGGGCATCCCGCTCGTGGTGCTCGCCGGCAAGGAGTACGGCTCCGGCTCGTCTCGCGACTGGGCGGCGAAGGGCACCGCGCTGCTCGGCGTCCGAGCCGTCATCGCCGAGTCCTACGAGCGGATCCACCGGTCCAACCTGATCGGGATGGGCGTGCTGCCCCTGCAGTTCCCGGACGGCGAGTCGGCGCAGTCGTTGGGGCTGACCGGCGACGAGACGTTCGAGATCACCGGCATCGAAGCGCTCAACGACGGCACGACCCCGCGCAGCGTGAAGGTCCGCGCAGGGGAGCAGGAGTTCGACGCGCGGGTGCGCATCGACACCCCGGGCGAGGCCGAGTACTACCGGCACGGCGGGATCATGCAGTACGTGCTGCGCTCGCTGCTCTGAGCCGCTTACCGGATCGTTGCGGCTAGGTAACGAATTGGTGACATTTGTTCGATGAAGCACGTTCCGAGATATATGTTCGCGCCCGAAACATTCAAACGGGCCTTGGCCGAACAAATTCGAAGGGGCGTGACAGCCGATGCGCAGTAGGCGCGCACTCATCCTCGCCTCCGCCGGCATCGCCGCCACGGCGCTCACGCTTTCCGCGTGCAGCTCCAGCGGCAACGGCGGCGGCGGCAACACAGGCGGGAACACCGGTGGCAACACCGGAGCCAGCACTCCGAGCAGCGGGGGCGGTGGCGTGCAGGTGGGCGTGATCCTGCCCGACACGACCTCGTCGACTCGGTACACGCTGTACGACCAGCCCCTGCTGCAGGCGGCGTTCGACGCCGCAGGCATCAAGTCCGACATCCAGAACGCGGGCGGCAGCACCTCCAAGCAGGCGTCGATCGCCGACTCGATGATCGGTGAAGGCGTGAAGGTGATCCTGATCGACTCAATCGACGCCACGAGCGGCGCCGCGATCGAGCAGAAGGCCGACGCAGCGGGCATCAAGGTCATCGACTACGACCGGGTGAATCTCGGCGGTACCGCGGGCTTCTACGTCTCGTTCGACAACGAGAAGGTCGGCGAGCTCCAGGCGCAGACCCTCATCGACTGCCTCAACGCCGACAACGTCACCAACCCGCAGATCATCGAGATGGATGGCGGCAAGGATGTCGACAACAACGCCGTTCTGTTCGCGAAGGGTGCGGCGACGGTCTTCGACCAGGCGCAGTCCGCCGGCAAGTTGACGGTCGTCTCGAAGACCACAGTTCCCGGCTGGGACAAGAACAAGGCGGCCGGCCTCTTCCAGCAGGCGCTGACCGCCAACGGTGGCAAGGTCGACGGCGTGCTCGCCGCGAACGACGACATCGCCAACGAGGTCATCACCGTCCTGCAGAACAAGGGTCTGGCGGGCAAGGTCCCGGTCACTGGCCAGGACGCCGGCATCGGCGGTCTGCAGAACATCCTCAAGGGTGACCAATGCAT
Organism: Pseudonocardiales bacterium; assembly: GCA_032160775.1. Taxonomy (GTDB): domain Bacteria; phylum Actinomycetota; class Actinomycetes; order Mycobacteriales; family Jatrophihabitantaceae; genus Jatrophihabitans. The sequence continues at coordinate 10,544 of JAVHVB010000075.1, forward strand.
GACGGTCTTCAAGGACGTCAAGCAGGAGGCCGACGCTGCCGCGAAGCTGGCGATCGCGCTCATCCAGGGCGACGACCCGAGCAGCGTGGGCAAGCTCCAGGCGTTCGAGGATCCGCAGTCCGCAAGCCACCACATCCAGGCGCTGCTGCTCACGCCGCAGGTCATCACCAAGGACAACGTCGAGGACGTCGTGACGGCTGGGGCGCTCAAGGCCTCGGACATCTGCCAGGGCATCCAGAGTCTCTGCGACGCGGCGGGCGTCAAGTAACACCGCCGGTATCGCCGATCGAGAACGCGATGGCCGGACGGATTCCGTCCGGCCATCGCTTCGAACACACCCAAGGTGCTGGGATGAATCCAGGCAGGGCCAGGCCCGCGCGGAGGAGGACCTAGATGAGCGAACCCATTCTCGAGCTCCGAGGCATCAACAAGAGCTTCGGGCCCGTGCACGTGCTGCACGACATCGACATGTCGGTGTTTCCCGGGCAGGTCACGGCGCTGGTCGGCGACAACGGTGCTGGCAAGTCGACCCTGGTGAAGTGCGTCGCCGGCATCAACTCCATCGACTCCGGCCAGGTCCTCTACGAGGGCCGGCCGGTCACCATCCACGATCCTCGGCAGGCGGCGGCGCTGGGCATCGAGTTCGTCTACCAGGACCTCGCGCTCGCCGACAACCTCGACATAACCCAGAACATGTTCCTCGGCCGGGAGAAGCGCAGGTTCGGCTTCGCGCTCGACAGCGACATGGAGCGCCAGGCGAGGGAGGTCCTCGCCGGCCTATCCGTTCGGACCGTGTCCTCGGTGCGACAACTCGTCGCGAACCTCTCCGGCGGACAACGCCAGACCGTGGCCATCGCGAAGGCCGTTCTGTGGAACGGCAAGGTCGTGGTCCTCGACGAACCCACCGCAGCGCTCGGTGTGGCGCAGACGAAGCAGGTGCTCGACCTGGTGCGCCGGCTTGCCGACAGCGGGCTCGGGGTCGTGCTCATTTCGCACAACATGAACGACGTCATGGAGGTCGCCGATCGAGTGGTCGCCCTCTACCTGGGCCGGGTCGCCGCCGAGGTGCTGAAGGCAGAGACCAGTACCACGCAGATCGTCGAACTCATCACGGCCGGCCGCAGCGGCGACATCGGGCTGTCCCCCGCAGCCGCGAACGAGGCGATGTGACATGGCCGAGCTGACCAAGACCGCCAGCGATCCCTCCGACGCGCGCGCGAGCAGCTTCTCCCTCGACAGTGAGACCCGGGACATCCCGGCCGCCATTCGCGGCTACTGGAACCGGCTGCGGGCCGGCGATCCCGGCGCACTCCCGTCGGTCCTCGGGCTGCTCGCCCTGGTCCTCATCTTCGACCAGGTGAGCGATCGATTCCTGACCCGCTACAACATCGGCAACCTGCCCGGCCAGGGTGCGTACATCGCGATCATCGCGCTCGGTCTCATCTTCGTCCTGCTGCTCGGCGAGATCGACCTGTCGGCCGGCACGACCGGCGGCCTGTGCGCGGCCTTCGCTGCCCGCGGCATCATCGGCGGCGGGCTCCGCGACGCGCTGCCCGGCTTGATGTACGGGATCCTTCTCGGTCTGATGGGGCTCGCGGTCGTGCTCGGAGTCCTCGTCAAGATCTATGTCGGGCCGGCGCTCATCCTGGTCGGTCTGCTGTTCACGCTGACCGGGCTCGACAAGCACGTCATCCCCGCCCTCATTCTGGCCGTGTCGATCGGCACAGCAGTCGGCATCATCAACGGTTTCCTGGTCGCGAAGGTCGGAATCCCGAGCTTCATCGTGACGCTGGCGCTGTTCCTCGCGTGGCAGGGCGCGATCATTCTCGTGCTCGCCTCGGAAGCGCGTCCGGTGCGCAACTTCGAGTTGTGGAACGGCTTCAGCAACAACAACATGTCGCCCGCGTGGAGCTGGGTCTTCGTGATCGGCGCGGCGGGCGGCTATCTCGTCTTCACCGCGGCGCGCTCCCTCCGGTCCCGCGCGAAGGGCGCGTCCTACGAGGCGATGTCCTTGGTGTTCATCCGTGGCGCGCTGATCATGGCACTCGGTGTGGTCATCGTGATCTTCGCGAACCAGAACCGGAATCCGAATGAGGGTTTCCCCATCAAGGGCCTGCCGTGGGCCGCGACGATCCCAGTGGCTCTCATGATCGTCTGCGCGATCGCGCTGACCAAGACGACGTGGGGACGGCACCTGTTCGCGACGGGTGGCAATGAGGAGGCGGCGCGACGGGCCGGTATCGACGTCGTCCGGATCAAGGTCACCGCGTTCATGCTTTGCTCGTCGTTCGCCGCGTTCGGCGGCATCATGCTGTCGTCCTACCTCGGAACGGTCACGCTCGACCTCGGCGCCGGAAACATCCTGCTGTTCTCCGTCGCGGCGGCCGTCATCGGCGGCACCTCGCTGTTCGGTGGCCGCGGTAGGGCGCGCGACGCGATCATCGGCGGCCTGGTCATCGCGATCATCCCGAACGGGATCGGGCTGCGGCCGAGCCTGCCCGCCGAATACAACAACGTGATCACCGGGCTGGTGTTGCTCGTCGCTGCGTCGGTCGACGCGATCTCCCGTCGCCGCGCCAGGACCAGGTGAGCGGCCGGGAAGGGCATGTGACCACTCACCCCGCCCCCGCGCGCCCGGACGCGATCCGGGCGCACAACCTCTCGGTGATGCTCGGGCACATCCACCGCGACGGTGCGCTCACCCGCGCCGAGCTGACCCAGCGGCTCGGCGTCAGCCGGTCCACGGTCGGCGCGCTCGTCGCGGACCTCACCCAGCTGGGGCTGGTCCAGGAGGTCGTGCCGAGCGGCGGGGAACGGGTCGGCCGGCCGTCGCACGTCGTCGGGCCGCATCGGACCGGGCCGATCGCCTACGCGGTCGACATCGACGTCGCCAACGTGACGGTGGCTGCCATCGGGCTCGGCGGGGAGGTACTGGGCCGCGAGGCGATCCCGTGCGACCCGGAGCACACGCCGCCGGAGACGGTCGCCCACCTCGTCATCGAGGCGCTCCCCCGGCTCCGCGCGGCCGCAAGTCCCGGCGCCGCGGTCGCGGGCATCGGGGTCAGCGTCCCGGGCACCGTCGACCGGCACTCCGGGCACATCAGCGTGGCCCCCAACATCGGCTGGCACAACGTGCCCTTCGGCGCCCTGCTCGCCGAGCTCGCCCCGCCGCAGCTCGCGCTTGCCGTCGGCAACGACGCCGACCTGGCGGTGCGCGCCGAGCACTACCGGGGCGGCGCGCGCAACATCGACGACCTCGTGTTCCTGCTCGGCCGGGTGGGCATCGGGGCCGGCATCATCGCCGGCGGCCGGCCGCTGCGGGGGCACGACGGCTACGCCGGCGAGATCGGCCACAACGTGGTCGACGCGAAAGGCCCGCAGTGCCACTGCGGCAAGCACGGCTGCGTCGAGACCTACATCGGCGAGGGCGCCCTGATGCGGCTGGCCGGGCGCGAGCAGCCGCCGTCCGACGACGCCACGGCAGCGGTGTTCGCCGACGCTCGCGCAGGGGACGCCGCGGCGCTTCGCGCGGTCCGAGTGGTCGCCGAGTCCCTGGGCCGGGCCATCGCCAGCCTCGTCAACACACTGAACCCGAAGTGCGTCATGCTCGGCGGCTACCTCACCGAGCTGCTCGACATCGCCCGCGACGACGTCGAGCGCACGCTGTTCGAACACACCCTCGAGGCGCACGGCGGTCACGTGGAGTTGATCCGCCCGCTGTTCGGTGCCGACTCCGCGCTGCTGGGCGCCGCTGAACTGGCCTTCGCCCAGCTGCTGGCCGATCCGCTGACAGTCGGGCCGGCGCTGGCCGGCTGACGCGGCAGTCAGATCGCTGGAGATCGCTGGCGTTGACCCGGGGGTCACATTGCCCATTGGGGCAGTTCCGGCTGCCCCAATGGGCAGCCTGGACGGATCGAGCAGACGACCGACGTACTCTCCTCATTCCGGACGCCGGCCGGAAATCTGGCAGCATACGGCGCCACGTCCGGCGCGCGGGCCAACTCACGAACGTCACGCTCAAGGGGGAACCATGGCAGACGGCGACAGCCAGGATGGTTTTGTCAATACCAACGTGCGTAGCACCGTCGACGCCAGTGATCATGACAGCAACAACCGGGCCACGAGAACCGGCGACATCGCCAGCGGAAACCGCGACGACCACTCGAGCGGCCGCAACGTCACCACGGTCACCACTTCGGACAGTCACAACGACAGTCACAACGACGACCACTCGACGCACCAGGCGGCCGGCGGCAATCTGAGCAACGACCAGTCGTCGCACGACAGCCACAACTCCAGCGACAGCCACAACGCCAGCACCCAGAACGTCTCGGGCGGCACGGTCATCAACGTCTCCGGTGGCGAGACGCTCACCCAGCACCCCGACGGCAGCGTGACCATCCAGCAGCCGGCCCACCACCCCGCCGGCGGCGGTGGCCACGCGGTGCATCACGACTACCCGAAGCTCGGCAGCCACGGCCCGAAGGTGAGCCACTGGCAGATGCAGCTCAACGGCTGGAGCCAAGGTCAGGCCGGCCTCGACGAGAGCGGCCAGTTCGACCAGCCCACCCACGACTGGACCGTCCACTTCCAGGCCCAGATGGGCCTCCAGGCCGACGGCGTCGTCGGCCCGCAGACCCAGAGCGCGATGGATCAGGTCTACGTCCCGGGCGGCGGCGGCGGGCAGCCGCAGGGCCCGTACCACCCGTCGACCCACGGGCCGTACGACCCCGGCCAGCACGGCCCGTACCACCCCGAGTCGCACGGGCCCTACCACCCGGAGACGCACGGCCAGTATCACCCGAACCAGCACGGGCCCTACCACCCCGAGATGCACGGGCCGTACCACCCAGAGACGCACGGGCCCTACCACCCGGACCACCACGGCCCGTATCACCCGGAGATGCACGGCCCGTACCACCCGAACAACCACGGGCAGTTCCATCCGGACCACCACGGGCAGTTCCACCCGCACTCACACGGGCAGTTCCACCCGGAGGTCCACGGGCCGTACGACCCGCAACGGCACGGGCCCTACCATCCGGAGATCCACGGACCGTACGACCCGCAGCTGCACGGCCCGTACCACCCGGACATGCACGGGCCGTACGACCCGCAGCATCACGGGCCGTACCACCCGCAGACGCACGGGGACTACGACCCGCAGATGCACGGGCAGCACGACCCGCACAAGCACGGCCCGCTGAGCGCCGAGCTGCACGGTTCGTACGCCGTCAGCTGACACCAGTCGCGCGAAGGGCCGGGACCCTCGGGTCCCGGCCCGTTCGGCTGCGCGTTCCTACGGCACGAACAGGTCGGGCGTCGGTGACTTGCTGAACTGGGTGCGATACAGCTCGGCGTACAGCCCGCCGGCGGCGAGCAGTTCCGTGTGCGTGCCGGATTCGGCGACGCGCCCGCTGTCGATCACGACAACCTTGTCGGCGTTGATGACCGTAGACAGCCGGTGCGCGATCACCAATGAGGTCCGGCCCTCCAGCGCATTGGCCAGCGCGTCCTGAACGGCCGCCTCGCTCTCGCTGTCGAGGTGCGCGGTCGCCTCGTCCAGGATGACGATCGCCGGCTGCTTCAGCAGTAGCCGGGCAATCGCGAGCCGCGCCTTCTCGCCGCCGGAGAGCCGGTAGCCCCGATCACCCACCACAGTCTCCAGCCCGTCCGGCAGGCTGCGCACGAGCTCACCGATCTGCGCCGCGTCGACGGCCGCCCAGATCTGGTCGTCTGTCGCGCCCGGCGCGGCGTAGACGAGGTTGGCCCGGATCGTCTCGTGGAACATGTGCGCTTCCTGGCTGACGACGCCGATCCGGTCGCGCAACGACTGCTGGGTGACCTCGCGGACGTCCCGGCCGCCGATGAGCACCCGGCCGCCCGTCGCGTCGTAGATGCGCGGAACGAGCTGGCTGATCGTCGTCTTGCCCGCTCCGGACGGGCCGACCAGGGCGATCATCTGCCCCGGCTCCGCGTGGAACGAGACCCCGTGCAGGACCTCGGGCGAGACGCCGGTGTCCAGGACGGCGACCTCCTCGAGCGAGGCCAGCGACACATCGGCCGCGCTCGGATAGGTGAACCGCACGTCGTCGAACTCGATGCTGCGGGCCTCGACGCCGAGCGTTTCGGCATCCGGCGCGTCCTGGATCATCGGCTTGAGGTCGAGCACCTCGAAGACCCGGTCGAAGCTGACGAGCGCGCTCATGACGTCGACCCGGGCGTTCGACAGCGCGGTCAGCGGCCCGTACAGCCGGCTCAGCAACAGCGCCAGGGTGACCACCGTGCCGGCCGACAGCTGACCGTTGAGCGCGAACCACCCGCCGAGGCCGTAGACCAGGGCTTGCGCAAGCGCGGCGACCAGGGTCAACGACACGAAGAACGCCCGGCCGTACATCGCCGAGGTGACGCCGATGTCGCGGACCCGTGCGGCGCGGTTGCGGAACGACGCATCCTCGTCGACCGGCCGGCCGAACAGCTTCACGAGCAACGCGCCGGCCACGTTGAACCGCTCCGTCATCGTCGCGTTCATCGAGGCGTTCAGGTTGTACGCCTCGCGGGTGATCTCCTGCAGGCGGGCCCCGATGCGCCGGGCCGGGAAGACGAACAGGGGCAGCATGACGACCGAGATCAGGGTGATCTGCCAGGACAGCGTGAACATCACCGCCGCGGTGAGCACGAGGCTGACGACGTTGGACACCAGACCGGACAGCGTCGAGGTGAATGCCTGCTGGGCGCCGAGCACGTCGTTGTTCAGCCGGCTGACCAGCGCGCCGGTCTGCGTCCGGGTGAAGAAGGCCAGCGGCATCCGCTGCACGTGGTCGAACACGGCGGTGCGCATGTCGAAGATCAGGCCCTCGCCGATCCGCGCCGAGTACCAGCGCTGCGCGAACGACAAGGCGGCGTCGACGACGGCCAGACCGGCGATGATCAGTGCGATCTGGATGACGACTCGGGCCGCACCGTTGCGGGTGATCTCGTTGACGACCTGCCCGGCGAGGATGGGCGTGAGCACGCCGATCAGTGCAGACCCGGTCACCAGAGCGAGGAACACGGTCAACTCGCGGCGATACGGCCGAGCGAACTGGAAGACCCGGCGCCAGGTCCCGGGCGGCAACTTCCGCTCGACGACGCTCGAGTCCTTGCGGCCCATCGAACGCATCGCCTGCATCGCGTTCATGTGATCAAAAGACAAAACAACCTCCATGGCCCCCAACCGAGAAGCGGAGGTGGCTCATCCATTGTCCGCTCAGAGCAGACAACGCGAGTGGGCGGTTACCGCGCGAGTGGCACGGCTGCGGCGCCCACTCGCGCCCTGCTAGCCCACTCGCGGTCAATCCTCGGCGTCGAGACCGGCCACCGCCCGCAGCCGGCGGTACTGCGCGTCGCGTTCTGCCGCCTGCTGCTCGTCCTGCGTGCGGGTCGCTGCGTGCTGGAGCAGCGCCTTGGTCTCGGCCGCCGCGTCCCGATCGACGGCAAGCAACGCGCGCACCGTCTCCTCGATCGCCTCGTCGAGCCGCTCGTTCGGGACGACGCGAGACGCGAGCCCGATCCGCAGCGCCTCGTCGGCCGGCACCCGGCGTCCGGTCAGGCAGATGTCGGCCGCGACGGAGTACCCGACCAGATCGACGATCCGCTTGGTGCCGCCGAGGTCCGGGACGAGCCCGAGCGACGGCTCGGCCATGGTGAACTGGGCGTCGGCAGCGAGAATGCGCAGGTCCGCGCCCAGCGCGAGCTGGAACCCGCCGCCGATGGCGTGCCCCTGCACACCCGCGACGGTCACCAGGTCCGGGCGCGACGTCCAGTCGAACGCACGCTGCCATTGTGCGATGCGCGCGCCCGCCTGCTCCCGCGGCAGGCTCGGCAGTTCGAGGATCCCGCCGGGCGCGGTCGACCCGAACAGGGACCGGTCGAGCCCGGCCGAGAACGCGCGCCCCGCGCCGCGCAGCACGACGACCCGGACGGTGCCCGGCAGCGCGTTGCGGACCCGGGTGAGCTCGTCCCACATGGCCGGCCCCTGGCAGTTGAGCCGGTCCGGACGATTGAGGGTGATGGTGGCGCGCAGTTCATCGAGGTCGACCTGAAAGCCTGCCTCCGGGTCGACCTCGAGTTCCGCCATGCGGCGAGACTAGCGACCCTTCGCGCGGGCCTTGCCGGCAGCCGACTTGCTCCGCGTCGCGCCGCCCCGGCCGCGCAGGGCCACTCCGGACTCGGAGAGCACCCGGTGCACGAAGCCGTACGAGCGGCCGTGCGAGTCTGCGAGCTCGCGGATGCTCTTGCCCTTGCCGTACGCCTTCTTCAACTCGGCGGCGAGTTTGGTGCGGTCGACGCCGGTGATCCGAGCGCCCTTCTTCAGGACGGCCATGAGTTCTCCCGTGGGTTAGAAGAGTCCGCCGGATTCGCCGGCCTGGACCGGTGGCCAAGGATCTTCCGTGGAGTTGATAGCAGCAGCCGCAAACGGGCCGCAAGATCGTCCGGACGTGCATACGCCGGTTGAGGCCGGGCACTGGATCAAACCGCTCTAACCGGCAGGGTCAACCGGCTAATGCGTGCCACGTGATCAGCCCGCAGATGAGGGTTCGGCGGTGGGACCGCAGCGCTCAGGCGAGGGCGATCAGGTCGGCGAGCTCGGGGCTCCAGGAGTCCTCGACACCGTCCGGAAGAAGGATCACCTTGTCCGGATCGAGTGCCTCTACCGCCCCCTCGTCGTGCGTGACGAGGACGATCGCGCCGGCGTAGGTGCGTAGCGCATCGAGCACCTGCTGCCTGCTCACCGGATCGAGGTTGTTAGTCGGCTCGTCGAGCAGCAGGACGTTGGCCGCGCTGGTGACGAGCATCGCCAGTGCCAGCCGGGTCTTCTCGCCGCCGGACAGCACGCCGGCCGGCTTGTCGACGTCGTCGCCGCTGAACAGGAACGCGCCGAGGATCTTGCGCAGCTCGGTGTCGCTCAGATCGGCACGGCCGACGGTGGCCGCCGACGTCCGCATGTTCTCCAGCACGGTCCGATCGTGGTCGAGCGTCTCGTGCTCCTGGGCGTAGTAGCCGAGCCGCAGCCCGTGGCCGGCCCGCACCTCGCCGGTGTCCGGCGGCTCCAGTGCGGCCAGCAGCCGCAGCAGGGTCGTCTTGCCGGCGCCGTTCAGGCCGAGCACGACGACCCGAGCCCCGCGATCCACGGCGAGGTCGACGTCGGTGAACACCTCGAGCGAGCCGTAGGACTTGGACAGCCCCTCGGCGGTGAGCGGCGTGCGACCGCAGGCCGCCGGTGCCGGAAAACGCAGCCGGGCGACCTTGTCGCGCACCCGCACCTCGGCCATCCCGGCCGCCAAGGCATCGGCACGGCGGTCCATCTGGTGCGCAGCCCGCGCCTTGGTCGCCTTCGCGCGCATCTTGTCGGCCTGGCTGCGCAGCGCCTCGATCTTGCGTTCGGCGTTCGCGCGCTCCCGGTGCCGGCGGCGCTCGTCGGCCTCGCGCTGCTGTAGGTAGATTTTCCAGCCGACGTTGTAGACGTCGATGACCGACCGGTTCGCGTCGAGGGTCCAGACCTTGTTTATCACCGCCTCGAGCAGTTCGACGTCGTGGCTGATCACCACGAGACCGCCCGTGTGCTGACGCAGGAAATCGCGCAGCCAGCCGATGGAGTCGGCGTCGAGATGGTTGGTCGGCTCGTCGAGCAGCAGGGTCGTCGGCTCGGCGCCGGAATCGGCGAACAGGATCCTGGCCAGCTCGACCCTTCGACGCTGCCCGCCGGACAACGTGCGCAGCGGCTGGCGCAGGACGCGATCCGGCAGACCCAGGTTGGCGCAGATCCGCGCCGCCTCGCTTTCCGCCGCGTAACCGCCGAGCGAGGTGAACCGCTCCTCCAGGCCGCCGTAGCGGCGCAGCAACGCGGCGTCCTCGGGCCGCTCGGCGAGCTCGACCTGGGCCTTGGCGATGTCGGTGACCAGCCGGTCCAGCCCGCGCGCCGACAGCACGCGGTCACGGGCGAGGACGTCGAGGTCACCGGTTCGCGGGTCCTGCGGCAGGTACCCGACCGGCCCGGTGCGGTCGATCCGGCCGGCGTGCGGCAGCGTCTCGGCGGCGAACGTGCGGAGCATGGTCGTCTTGCCGGCGCCGTTGCGCCCGACGAGCCCGATCCGGTCGCCCGGCTGGACGCGCACGGTCGTCGGCTCCAGGAGAATACGTGCGCCCGCGCGCAACTCGAGATCTGTCGCGGTCAACATGGGCCAGGCAAATCTACCCGGCCGCGCCCAGCCGTTTGCCGCTCGCCCCGCACAAGGCAGGATCAGGTTGTGAAGTACAACCGGAAAGCACGCCTGGACACCTCGCAGGTACGCGATACGCGCAAGGTCGGCGGCAAGGGGGTCGCGTTCGGCGGCGGGGGCGTCGGTGTGCTGGGCATCCTGATCTACCTCGTGGTGTCCGCCGTCGGCGGCAGCGGCGCCGGGCAGGCCGCGTCGGTGGTCCTGGGCCAGCTCGGCCAGAACGGCCAGCCGGCCACCGCGGACAACTCCGAGATCGAGCAGTCGTGCAAGACCGGTGAGGACGCCAACACCAGGCTCGACTGCGCGATCGTCGCGGACATCAATTCCATCCAGGACTTCTGGAGCGCCGAGCTGCCCGACGCCTTCCACCACGACTACGCGACTGCGCCGACCGTGTGGTTCTCCGGCCAGGTCTCCACCGGGTGCGGCGCGGCGGACAGTGGCGCCGGCCCGTTCTACTGCCCGGCCGACAAGCAGGTGTACATCGACCTGTCGTTCTACAAGACGATCGAGACCGAGTTCCACGCGACGGGTGGCCTGTTCGTCGACGCCTACGTCCTCGCGCACGAGTACGGCCACCACGTGCAGGACCTGCTCGGCACCGAGGCCAAGGTGCGCACCAGGGAGGGGCCGAAGTCCGACTCCGTCCGGCTGGAACTCCAAGCCGACTGCTTCGCCGGGGTCTGGGCCAAGCACGCCACCGAACCGGGCCCGAACGGTGAGCCGGCCCTCGTCGCGTCGATCTCCGCGCAGGACTTCGACAATGCCGTCGAGGTGGCGCGGCGCATCGGGGACAACTGGATCCAGAAGAATCTGGGCAACGGCCGGGTCAACCCGGACACCTTCACCCACGGCACCAGCGCCCAGCGGCAGAAGTGGTTGACGACCGGCTACCAGACCGGCGACCCCAAGGCGTGCGACACCTTCAGCGCCGCCGATCTCGGCTGACGCCGCCTCGGTTCAGCCGGTCCGTTCGATGCGCCGGTACGGCAGCGCGGGGGCCAACGCCAGCAAGGCGTAACCCACCGCCGGCGCCCACGCCCCGATGCTCGGCTCGGCCAGCACATCCTCGATGACGTAGACGTGCACGACGACCGCAAGGACGGCGGCCGCCGCGGCGAGGCTGCGGGCGAGCACGGCAGTGTCGTCGAACAACGCACCGGCGCCCAGCACCAGGCAGCCGACACCCACGATCGTAATGACGACGAAGGCCGGCAGGGCGTCGTGCCGGCTGCTACCGGTACCCACCGCGCCGGTCTCGACCCAGATGAACACTCCGATAAGCCAGCCGCCGAGCGCCACACCGGCCAGCGCGCTGCCAACTCGGGCGATCAGCCGGCCGGCCGTCGCGCTGAACGCAGAGACGAGGGCACACACGAAGATGGGCAGGTAGAGGACGCGGCTGTACGCCTGGCTGAGGACGCTGTTCGCATCGCCGCTATAGCCGATGACGTGCCGCACGGCGAACCAGTCCGCATGCACGTCCCATTCCAGGCCGAACAGGCCCAGGGCCACGATCGCCGAGCCGAGCAGCGCGATGCCGAGACCGAAGGACGGCCGCTCGGCCGTCCAAGTTCGCATCACCGAGCTCACGGCCACGCCTCCGTACTGGGTTGAAGCTCGCACAGCCTTGGAATCGGCCCGAGCACTCCGATTCTGAAACCGTCAGAGGTCGAAACCCTCAGACATTGAAACCCAGGGCGCGGAGTTGCTCGCGGCCGTCGTCGGTGATCTTGTCCGGCCCCCACGGCGGCATCCAGACCCAGTTGATGCGCACCTCGTTGGCGAGCGGCTTCGGCCCGCCCGTCAGCGCGGAGTGTGTTTGGTCCTCGATGACGTCGG
>JAVHVB010000076.1:0-7024 GCA_032160775.1 Pseudonocardiales bacterium
CCGGTGCAGAGGACGATGAGGGCCGCGAACCGGCGGCGGTCGGAAGTCATGGGTTGTTGCTCCTGGAGGTCGTCGGGGCTGCTCTCACCTGTGCGTCGAAGCTGGCACGGCGATTTCGACAGCCGCCTGCAAGAAATGTCAGTCGGTGAGGAAGCTCGCCAGGTTGCCGAGGAACTGCTCGGTGCCTTCGCGGCGCTGGTCGTTGGTGTCCAGCCCGTCCAGGAAGGCGCCCTGCTCGGTCATCACCAGCTTGGTGCCGCCGGGCGTGCCGGCGATCTCGACCGTCGCGAGGGACACCGAGATCCGCTCGCCGTCCATGCGCATGTCGTAGGTCCAGACGATTCGCTCGTTCTCGACGATGTCGCAGTAGGTCGCGTCGAAGTCGTACACCCTGCCTTCGGCCTTGGCGGTGAAGTGCTCCTGGCCGCCGACCCGGAAGTCGAGGGTCTGCTCGCCGACCGGCTCGATGCCCGCTTCGTTGCCGAACCACTGTTTCTTCGCGTCGAGCGTCGTCCAGGCCGCGAACACCCGATCCGGCGCCGCCGGATAGGTGCGCTCGATCGAGAACGAGTCGTGCACGACTGAACCCATGTCTACTTCTCCTTCGTCTCGGTTTCGTTTGCTGTCTCGGTGGCGAGGAAGTCGCCCAACCGGTCGAGGCGGCGCTCCCAGGTGCGGCGGCGCTCGTCGATCCAGTCCTGCACCGTGTCCAGTCGCTTCACGACGAGGCGGCAGGTACGGACCCGGCCGGTCTTCTGCGACTCGACCAGTCCGCTGGCCTCGAGTACTTGCAGATGCTGGACGACGGCCGGTAGCGACATCGGCAGCGGCGCCGCGAGCTGGCTGACCGTCGCCGGGCCGGTGCCGAGCTGCTCGACGATGCGGCGCCGGGTCGGGTCGGCGAGCGCGTGGAACACCGCATCCGCCTCGCTCGGATAGTTAAGCACCTACTTAAGTAATCACGGTGCCGGCGATCCGTCAAGTGATCAACAGAGCCGACTGCCCGCGATCGGGCTACCGCCGGGCCACCCAGTTATCGATGACGCGCGACAGAACCGGCATCGGCAGGTTGCCCGAGTCGAGCAGCGCAGCGTTGAACGCGGGCAGCTCGAACGCGGCACCCAGAGCGTCGCGAGCCCGGTCACGCAGCCGCAGGATCTCGCGCTGGCCGACCAGGTAGGCGAGCGCCTGACCGGGCCAGGCGATGTACCGGTCGATCTCGTTGATCAGGAACCCCTCGGCCAGTGCGACGTGCTCGACCAGGTAGTCCCGCGCCTGTTGCCGAGACCAGCCGAGCGCGTGCAGCCCGGTGTCGACCACCAGCCGCGCCGCCCGATGCATCTCGACGTAGACAGCCCCGAGCTCGGCCTCCACGCCGCTGTAGAGGCCGAACTCGCCGGCCAGCCGCTCGGCGTACAGGCCCCACCCCTCCGCATGGACGGTCACCGACAGCTGCTGCAGCATCGGCAGGTCCGCGACCCGCTGCAGCCGGGCCAGCTGGGAGTGATGGCCGGGAACCGTCTCGTGGAAGGCGACCGCCTCGAGGTCCCAGCCCGTCCCCGCCGTCGGCCCGAATGTGTTGAACCAGTAGGTGCCCGGCCGGCTGCCGTCCTGCTTGGGCCGCGTGTAGTGCGGCGCCATTCCCGACTCGGCCACCGTCAGCGGCATCGGGCTCACCGCACACGGATCGGGCAGCGGCTGCGGCATGATCTCGCCGGCCCGCTCTTCCGCCCGGCGGACCGCGGCCTGCGCCGCAGCGAGCGCGTCGTCCGGCTCGAGCGCAGAGGTCGAGGCGCGCACCGCCCGACGCACCGCGTCCAGGTCGGTGAGCCCGATCGCCGCCCCGAGCTCGCGGGCGCGGTGTTCGAGCTGTTCGACCTGCTCGACGCCGATGCGGTGCAGCTCGTCCGCGGTCAGCGGCAGCGTCGTGTGTACCGCGATGGCCGCCGTGTAGTCGGCGTCGCCGCCCGGCAGGTGACTGAGACCGGCGGCCTCGTCCGGGCGGGCACTCGCCCGCAGTTCCACGAGCAGGTCCCGCCACCGCGCGATGGCCGGCACGACGCCGTTGCGCGCGACGTGCTCGAGGCGCTCGTGCCACTCGCCGACGCCGTCCCAGGTGTCGGGCGGCGCCGGGGTGGTGAGTGCTGGCGGGACGCCGCTCGTCAAGGTGCGATCAGCCCACTCGATCGCCGACTCGAGCAGCGGGCCGACCGGGTAGCGCCCGCGCGCCGCGCCCGCACGCAACCGCTCGGTCGTCCCGTCGATCCAGGCGGTCGACGCGGTGATCCGCTCGAGGTAGTCGGTGGTCGCCTCGACGTCGACCAGCACCGTCCGGGCGAGGACGGCCAGCAGCGCGGGCGGACCGGCCAACGGCATGGCGGTGACCGTGAACTCCGACGCGCGCACGGCGGCCGTCTGCCGGTGCCGTTCGGCGGTTGCGCGCACGACGTCCAGGGTCACCTCGTCGGCCGGGTCGGCCGCATCGATGGCGTCGGCCTGCGCGGCCAGCTCGGCGAGATCGGCGACGAGCTCGTCCTCGGCCTCGGCCGACGGGTCGGGCACGAGCGCGTCGTAAGCGCGCAGGCCGAGCCCCGTCCCGACGAACGGGTCGGCGCGCAGGATCCGGTCGACGAACACATCGGCGAGCAGACGGGTTTCGGACGAGGCAGACGTCATGCCCCCATCCTGCCTATCCGGTGTAGGTGGATGCCGGGCCGGGCGCCTTTAGCACCGACGGCCGGGTGGCGGCCGAGACCGCGGAGTGGTTGCGCGACCGGCGCCGTCGGCGCAGATTGCTGAGTAGGACGGCAGGAGGGCGGCGAACGTGATCGGCGTGGGACTACTTGCGGGCGCATGGCTGCTCGCCGGCGCCGGAGCAGCGAAGTTGTGGTCGCCGGACGCGGCCGCCGCGATGCTGCGCCGGGCGTGGCGGGGGGCGCCGCGCGGATCGGCGGCGCGGTCGACCGTCCGGGCGACCGGGCTCGTAGAGATCGCCGTCGGTGGCGCAGTGCTCCTCACCGGCACCCGGACGGCGGCGGTGCTGCTGGCTGGTTGCTACCTCGCTTTCCTGGCGGTCGCCGCTCGGCTGCTGCTCACCGGGCAGCATGGTTCGTGCGGCTGCTTCGGGTCGACGGAGAGCCCGGTCGGCTTCGGACACCTCGTCGTGAACACTGCCGCCGTCGCGGTGGCGATCGCCGCGGCGGTCCGGCCGCCCGGCGCGTTCGGCGGATTCGCCGGCGACAGCGTGCTGCTCGGCGTCGTCGGCGTCGGCCAGGCGCTGTTGCTGGCCTACCTCGCCTTCCTCTCGATCACCGCCCTGCCCGCGCTCGCCGCGGCGCGGCGCCGACTGCTGGAGACCGCATGACGATCCTCGTCCTCGTCGAGACCGTGCTGCTAGCCGTCCTCACCGTGCTCGTTGCCGGTCTGCTCCGCGCGTACGGCTCGGTGCTGCGCAGGCTGCACGCGCTCGATTCCGGCGGGGCCGACGGACCGCGCCAGTTCGACCTCCTGCCGGTGCCCGCTGCGCGGCGGCAGGCGGACGCCGACTTCGGGCCGGCACACGACATCTCCGGCGAGACGCTCGACGGCGAGGTCGTCAGCGCGCGCGTCGTCGACGTCGAGCACGACACGCTGCTGCTGTTCCTCTCCAGCGGCTGCGCGACGTGCGAGAACTTCTGGGCCGAGCTCGGTCGCCCCGGCGCGATCCAGCTGCCGCGGAGCACCAGGCTGCTCGTGGTGCCACAGGGTGCCGCCGACGAGAGCCCCGCGGATCTCGCCGCGCTCGCGCCGGCCGGCCTGGACGTAATCCTCTCGTCGGAGGCGTGGCGCGACTACGAAGTGCCCGGCTCGCCGCACGTGGTCTACGTCGACGGGGCCAGCGGACGGATCCGCGGCGAGGGGACCGGGCAGTCGCTGCAGCAGGTGTCCGAGCTGCTCGCGCGGGCGACCGGCGATGTCGGTTTCCTGGCCGGCGAGCCGGCGCCCAAGTCGGCGCGTGACCGGTCGCAGGAGATCAGCGTGGACCGCGAGTTGCTCGCTGCCGGGATCCTGCCCGGGGATCCCCGCCTGTACGGGGACGAGCCGTGACGCGCACCGTCGCCGGCCGGCCCAGTTCGACCGTCGCCGCCCATGGTCTGCAGGTGGCGCTGCCGCCGCGGTGGGAGGCGCGGCTGTTCCTGCGCGATGCGCTCGGCGAACGCGGCTCGTCGGTCAACCCGGTCGTGCACCTCGGCAACTTCGCGCTGCCGCCCGGCCGCGGCGACTTCGGCTCCGGCGCGGTCGAGGTGATGCAGGCCGGGCATGCGTTCGTCGCGCTGCTCGAATACGCCGCGACCGAGGCCGGCACGGCCTTGTTCGCCGCGAAGGGTCTGCCGCGCCTGGCGCTGTCCGACTTCGCGCCCAACGCGCTGCAGCGCCGGCTGCCCGGCCAGCTCGGCGTGCAACGGTTCTTCACCGAGAACGGCCGCGCGTTCTGCCTCTACGTCGTGCTCGGTTCTGCGCGCGGCGCAGAGCAGTTGCTCGACGAGGTGCACAGCGTGCTCGACAACGTGGCGGTGAGCGCACGATGACCTTCGCCGAGCGGCTGGTGAACCGACTGGCTACATCCGGGTCCGGGCGCACGTCGCGACGGGGATTCCTTGCCGGCGCGACCCTGACCGGGACCGCTCTCGCCGTCGACCCGATCGGGTTCCTCACCCGGCCGCAATCCGCGTATGCGACCGCCTGCGGACCGGGCGCCTCGTGCAGCGACGGCTGGTCCGCGATGTGCTGCTCGATCAACAACGGTCGCAACACCTGCCCACCCGGCACCTTCCGCGGCGGCTGGTGGAAGGCCGACCGATCGTCCTTCTGTGGCGGCAATGCGCGCTACTACATCGACTGCAATGCGTTGCCCGGCTCGCACTTCCAGTGCCACTGCAACCAGGGCAGCTGCGACCACCGTTACGTGGCGTGCAACATCTTCCGCTACGGCCAGTGCAATACGCAGATCGCCGGGACGACCGCGGTCGTCTGCCGGCAGATCAGCTGCATCCCGCCGTGGGAGCTGTACCCGCACGCGTGCTCGCCGGCCAGCCTCACCGACAACGCGACGGCGCAGCACACGGCGCCGTGCCTGCGGCTGGTCACCTTCGCCGAGGCGGCGCACCGGCTGCGCGCCGGGCATCGGCTGCGCGCCGGCGACCGATTGGTCTCCGCGAACCAGCACACCGAGCTGAAGATGCGCGCCAACGGGAATCTGGAGCTGCGTAACCAGTCCGGCGTCGTGTGGTCGACCAGCACCGCCGACGTCGCGGCCGGTGGCTACGCCGTGATGGCGGCCGACGGCCGGTTGAAGGTGATCGACACCGCCGGGCGCACCCGGTTCACCACGCGCAACGCGACGCAGGGACGCACGCCGCACCTGCAGTTGCGCAACACCGGACAGCTGGCGATCTACCGCGGCGACACCCACATCGTCTGGCAGACCCAGACTCACACTCCCTGAGGATTGCCGATGTTCGCTCTGCTCCTGTTCGTAGCCACGGCCGCCGCTCTTCGCGGCATGTGGTCACCGTGCGGCCTGTCGATGCTCTCGACGCTGAATCCGGTGTCCGAGCGGGCGCGCGGCCACCGGTTCTGGGCCACGGCCTGTTGGTACGTCGGCGGCGCGCTCGTCGGCAGCGCAGTGCTCGGGTCCGGGTGCGCACTGGTCGCCTTCGGCTTCGGCCGGCTCGATGCGTCGGCGTCGGTGAAGTGGAGCCTCGCCCTCGCCGGTGCGGCGGTTGCGGTGCTGTCCGACACGCGGGTCGGCGGCTGGTCCTTGCCGCTACGTCCGCGACAGGTGGACGAGCGCTGGGTCGACCGGTATCGCCGCTGGCTGTACGCGTCCGGGTACGGCGTGCAGATCGGCTCGGCCTTCGCGACCTACATCATGTCCGCGGCCGTCTACCTCGTCGCGCTTGTCTCGGTGCTGACCGGCTCAGCGGCACAGGCGTTCGCGGGCTGCCTCGCCTTCGGGCTGGTGCGCGGATTCAGCGTGCTGGTCGCCGCGGCGGGCCGCACGCCGGAGTCGCTGCACGCTTTGATCCGCCGCGTCGACGCCGCGGCCGGTGTGTCCGCGCTGGCCGCGGCCGCAGCGTGCGCGGTCGTCGGTGTCGTCGCGGCGTGGGAACTGGCGGGGACGATTCCTGCGTGCGCCGTCGGTGTGGCGTTCGCCGCCGCGCTCGCGTACTCCGTCCACGATGCCGCAGCCCGCGCAGCCTGACGTCCTCGCCGAGATCTGCCGGCACTGGTCGCTGACCGCTGGGCGGGCATTCGAGCCCGGAGCGACGACGGAGTGGGTCGGCCGGGTGCGCCGCGCGGACGGGTCCGCCGCGGTCCTGAAGATCGCGCGACGGCACTTCGAGGCCGAGCACGAAGCGGCCGGGCTGCGCGTCTGGGACGGCCACGGAGCGGTGCGCGTGTTCGACTCACTCAGCCTGGCCGACGGGATCGACGTGCTGCTGCTCGAGGCGTGCGAGCCGGGCACGCCTGCGTCGTCGCTACCAGAGCAAGAGCAGGACCAGATCGTCTGCGCACTGCTCCGCCAACTGTGGATCGCAGCTCCGGCCGACGGGCCGTTCCGTCCACTCGCCGGGATGTGCGATGCGTGGGCCGCGGGCGTCGACGTCGCGCGCGCCACGATGCTGCTCGGCGACCCGGGCCTGGTGCGCGCCGGCGCCGAGCTGTTCCGCTCGCTGGCGCGGGAGTGGTCAGGCCCGTCCGTGCTGCTCGCCACCGATCTCCATGCGGGCAACGTGCTCGCCGCCGACCGCGAGCCGTGGCTGGCCATCGACCCGAAACCGTACGTCGGCGACCCGACCTACGACCTCACCCAGCACATGCTCAACTGCCCCGCGCGGCTGCTCGCTGATCCACGCGGCTTCGCGCGACGCCTCGCATCGCTGGTCGACCTCGATGCCGACCGCTTGGTGCAGTGGATGTTCGCCCGTTGCGTCGTCGAATGCGACGAACAGCCCCATCTCGCCGAAATCGCCCGCCGATT
>JAVHVB010000077.1:0-15785 GCA_032160775.1 Pseudonocardiales bacterium
TCAAGCCTGGCCGCCGCCGTACGGCGGGCCGGACGTCCCGCCCTGCGGGCCGAACCTGGCGCCCGGACCGGGGCTGGGTGGCTGTGGCGCGGCCGGCTCGGGCACGACGCCGGGCTGCGCCTTGGGCTCGTCCGCCGCGCTGCCGTTGGGCGAGCCGTTGGCCGAGCCGACCGGTGACGGCTTGCGTAGCGACGGCGGGATCTCGATCGGCGGGCGGTCGCTCGGCGTGCGCTTGCCGAACGCGGTGAACGCGTTGTGCGGCGGCCGCTTGCGCACCGTGCCGAGGATGCGCTCGAGATCATCCTTGGCCAGCGTTTCCTTCTCTACGAGCTCGAGAACCATCGCGTCCAGCACCTCGCGGTACTGCTGCAGGATTTCCCATGCCTCGTCGTGCGCGGCCTCGATCAGGTCGCGGACCTCGGCGTCGATGTCTGCGGCGATGTCCTCGGAGTAGTCGCGCTGGTGGCCGTAGTCGCGTCCCATGAAGGGTTCGGCGTCACCGGTGCCGTACTTCACCGCGCCGAGCTTGGTGCTCATGCCGTACTCGGTGACCATCGCGCGGGCGAGCTTGGTCGCCTTCTCGATGTCGTTGGACGCGCCGGTCGTCGGCTCGTGGAACACCAGCTCCTCGGCGGCGCGCCCGCCGAGCGCGTAGACCAGCTGGTCGAGGATCTCGGCCCGGGTCTGCGTGTAGCGGTCTTCCAGCGGCAGCACGAGCGTGTGCCCGAGCGAGCGGCCGCGCGGCAGGATCGTCACCTTGTGCACGGGGTCGAGATTCGGCATCGCCCACGCGGTGAGCGCGTGGCCGGCCTCGTGATAGGCGGTGACCCGCTTCTCCTTGTCGCTCATCGCGCGGGTCTTGCGCTCCGGGCCGGCGATCACGCGGTCGATCGATTCCTCGAGCGCTTCGAGGGTGATCAGCCGGCCGTTGTTGCGCGCGGTGAGCAGCGCGGCCTCGTTGATGACGTTCGCGAGGTCGGCGCCGGTGAAGCCGGGCGTCCGGCGGGCGATGACGGTGAGGTCGACGTCCGCGGCGAACGGCTTGCCCTTGGCGTGCACCTTCAGCACGGCCTCGCGGCCGATGACGTCCGGCGGACCCACGGCGATCTGCCGGTCGAAGCGGCCGGGACGCAACAGCGCCGGGTCCAGGATGTCCGGCCGGTTGGTGGCCGCGATCATGATGACGCCGCCCTTGACGTCGAAGCCGTCCATCTCGACCAACAGCTGGTTCAACGTCTGCTCGCGCTCGTCGTGCCCGCCGCCCATGCCGGCTCCGCGGTGCCGGCCGACGGCGTCGATCTCGTCGACGAAGATGATCGACGGCGCGTTGCCCTTCGCCTGCTCGAACAGGTCGCGCACCCGGGAGGCGCCGACGCCGACGAACATCTCGACGAAATCCGAACCCGAGATGGAGTAGAACGGGACGCCCGCCTCGCCGGCAACCGCGCGGGCGAGCAGCGTCTTACCGGTGCCGGGCGGGCCGTAGAGCAGGACGCCCTTCGGGATCTTCGCGCCGATGGCCTGGAACTTGGCCGGATTGGCGAGGAACTCCTTGATCTCCTCGAGTTCCTCGATGGCCTCGTCCGCGCCGGCGACATCGGCGAACGTCGTCTTCGGGGTGTCCTTGTTGACCAGCTTGGCCTTGGACCGGCCGAAGCTCATCACCCGGTTGCCGCCGCCCTGCACCTGGCTCATCACGAAGAACAGGACGCCGACGATCAGCAGGATCGGCAGGAGGCTGACCAGCAGCGACAGCCAGGTGTTCTCCTTGCTGACGTGTGTGCGGAAGTCGGTGCCGTTTTTCTGCGCCGCCGCGACGAGATCCTTGCTGATCTCGTCGCTGAAGGCGGCCGGGTACTGGGTGCTGATCTTGCTGTACTTGCCGTCGAGCGGATTCTTCAGCTCGAGCTGGAGCAGCTGCTCCTTGTCCCCTTGGACGGCCTTGGTGACGTTGCCGGCGCGAATCTGCTCGATCGCTGTGCTGGTCGTCACCGCGTGGTAGTCGCTGCCGCCGGACAGCAGGCTGGGCAGCACGAAGATGACGAAGAGGACGAGGAGGCCCCACAGCCACCACGACCGAAGAATGCGCTTGCGGTTCATATCGTTATCACGAACGGCTGGCCGCTCGCGTTCCTTCCCGCTCTGGGTAGCCGGTTACGTGCCGACGGTACACGCCGCCTGCCCCGGAAACCTTCCCCGCGTGCGCTCACGAGCCCCCGTAGACGGCGGGTTTGAGCCGTCCGATGTAAGGCAGATCGCGGTAGCGCTCGGCGTAGTCGAGGCCGTACCCGACGACGAATTCGCTGGGGATGTCGAAGCCGACGTACTTCACGTCGATGTGCACCTTCACGGCGTCCGGTTTGCGCAGCAACGTGACGATCGCGATCGAGGACGGGTTGCGCGCGCTCAGGTTCTTGAGCAGCCAGGACAGCGTCAGCCCGGAGTCGATGATGTCCTCGACGATCAGGACGTCCTGGCCGGCGATGTCGGAGTCGAGGTCCTTCAGGATCCGGACGACACCGCTGCTCTGGGTGCCGCTGCCGTAGGAGCTGACGGCCATGAACTCCATCCGGGACGGCCGTTCCAGGGCCCGGGCCAGATCGGACATGAACATCGCGGCGCCCTTGAGGATGCCGACAAGCACCGGCTCGCGATCGCCGTAGTCGCCGTCGATCTCCTTGGCGAGTTCGGTGATCCGCTCCTTGATCTGGTCGGCGGAGACCACGGTTTCATCGATGTCGACGTCCAGAACAGACACGTCACTCCTGTGGTTCGGCGGTGAGGACCAGTCTCCCAGACGCCCGGTGGACAGCGACCCGCCCGGGTAGGTCGATCGGTCCCTGGCCGTGCCAGTCGCTGACCAGCGCGTCGACGGCCTCGGTCCGCTCGGCGGTGAGCGGGGCAGCCCCGGCGGTGGCGACCCAGAGCCGTAAAACCCGCGTGCGCAACGCGCGAGGGAGCGAAGCGACCGACGCGACGTCCAGCTCCTCCATGGATTGTCCGTGCTTCCCTGGCTCATCGCCCGGTCTCGGACGGACAACCCGGAGGAGGGCGTCGGCGGCCATCACGTCGAGGGCGTCCAGGTCGTCGCGCAGCAACGCGGCGGTGCGGGCCAGCGCCTCGGCCACCCCGCCCTGCAGCACGCCGTCGAGCAGGGGCAGCACCTCGTGCCGCAGCCTGGCCCGCTGGAAGGCCGCGTCGCTGTTGTGCGGGTCGGTCCACACCGGCAACCCCAGCGCGGAGCACGCGGCCGCGGTGGTCTCCCGACGCAGCCCGAGCAGCGGCCGGAGGTAGCGGCCGTCGACTGCGGCCATGCCGGCGATCGAGCGCGGGCCGGAACCGCGGCCAAGCCCCAGCAGCACCGTCTCGGCCTGGTCGTCGAGGGTATGGCCGAGCATGACCTGCGCGTCGAGAGCCCCGGCGGTGGCGGCCAGGGCCGCGTAGCGGGCGGTCCGGGCAGCCGCCTCCGGGCCGCCGGCCCGGCCGACCGCGACGCGCACGACCTCGACCGGGTCGAGGCCCATCTCGTAGCCGATGGCGGCGACCAGGTCGGCTCGCTCGGCCGAGCCGCGCTGCAGGCCGTGATCGACGGTGATCAGGCCGGCCGGCACGCCGGCGCGGGCGGCCTCGAACGACACCGCGGCGGCGAGCGCCAGCGAATCCGCCCCGCCGGAGCACGCGACCATCACCCGGTCATGGCCCGCGTGCGGCACGTCGTACGGCGGGTCCCGCCGCAGCGCGGCCACAAACGGCCGGACGGCGCGGCGCACCTCGGCGACCGCCAGTGCTGGGCCGCCCATCAGCCCGTCAGGCGTGCACGCGCGCGATCCAGCGCGCCGGGTCGGCAATCTCCGCCTTGCTGGGCAGGGTCTGCGATGACGTCCAGATCGCGTTGAAGTCCGCCACGCCGATCCGCTCGACGACAGCGCGGACGAACGCCGACCCGTCGGTGTATTGCCGGGTCTTGGCCTCCATCCCGAGCAGCCGGCGCAGCAGCCGGTCGAGCGGGTTCCCGCTGCGCTGGCGGCGCGCGGCGAACCGGCTCTCGATGACCTTCTGGCTCGGGATGACGGACGCGGGAACCGCGTTCATCACCCACTCCGCGTGACCCTCGACGAGGGACATGAACGCCGTGACCCGGTCGAGAACCACGCGTTGCTCCGGCGTGGCGAGCACCGCCAGCAGCCCCGTGCCGTCGTCCTGACCGCGGACCACCTTCACCAGTTCGCCCACCGCACCGCTCAGCCGCCGGCGCAGTTCGGCCGGGTCGGTGTCGATGGCGGCGGTCAGTGCGTCGACCTCGTCGAGCATGTGCTGGCGCAGCCACGGCACCGCGGTGAACTGCACCCGGTGGGTGACCTCGTGTAGGCAGACCCACAACCGGAAGTCGTGCGGGTCGACCTTCAACTGGCGTTCGACGGCGACCAGGTTCGGCGCTACGAGCAGTAGCTGACCGCCGGAGCGTTCGAAGAACTCGAACTGGCCGAGCACCTTGCCCGACAGGAAGCCGAGGACGAGGCCGACCTGCACGCCGGTCAGCCGGCCGCCGACCGACTGCGCGACCCGGCCGACGGGATGGTCCTCGGTGAGCCGGCCGACGAGCGGGTCCATGATCGTGCGCAACCCGCCGGCGTTCGTGTCGATCCAGGCCGCCCGGTCGATCACCCGGGTGATGGCGGTGACCGGCGGTTCGCTGAGCAGGGTCAGCTCGGCGACCCGGTCGGCAGCGCTCGCAGTCGCCCGGTAGAGGTCCGAGACGGTCTCTTCCGCCTCGTGCAAGGACGTGCCGGGCGAGGGCGGGCTGAATCGCTTGGCGGCCCGCGCCGCGAGGTCCCAGTCGATGAGCCCGCTTGCCATGGGGGCCACGCTACAGACCGCACCGTCGAGTCGCCTTCCCGTCGCCGGTGGTTGAAAGCGCCCGAAAATCGGCCAGCGCTGACGGAAGGGCGTGCCTGAGTGGGTCAGGCGCAACCGCAGGACGCCAGTCGGGCGGCCAACGCGTCGAGCGCGCGGTCGGCGTCGTAGGTGGACGGCACGCGGTCGGCGAGGAAGGCGAACGCGAGCAACCGGCCGCTCTTGTCGTGGACGAGCCCGGCGAGGGTGGCGACGCCGGTGAGCGTGCCCGTCTTCGCCCGGACGACGCCGGCCGCGGCGTGCGACGAACCGGTCAGGTAGCGGTCGGCGAGCGTGCCGGACCACCCCGCGATGGGCAGTGCGGCGAGCAGGTTGTGCAGCTCCGGGTGCTCGGTCCCGGCGGCCAGCCGCAGCACACCGACGAGCGTGGCCGGGCTGAGCCGGTCCTTCGCGGCCAGCCCGCTGCCGTCGACCAGCCCGGTCGGGGCGGCGACGCCCAGCCGGTGCAGCACCGCGCGCACCGCCTGCGCGGCGCCGGCGAACGACGCAGGCTGGTGTTCGGCGAGCGCGACCTGGCGCGCCATGCACTCGGCGATGACGTTGTCCGACTGCTGAAGCATCTGCTCGACGAGGGTGCCGATCGGCGCGGACGAGACGCGGGCCAGCACCTGCGCGCCGGCCGGGGCACTGCCGTGGGCGACCGGCAGGCCCGGCTTGCCGAGCGCGGCGGCGAGCTCGCGGGCCGCGTCGAGATCTGGTTGCGCGGTGCGTGCGTAGTCGTTCGGGTGGGCGCGGCCGCCGTCGGCGAGCAGCGGGGTGATGGCCGAGGCGTAGAAACTGGGGACGTCTTCGGGGGCCCAGGCCGGTGAGATTGCCGGGCCGGTGAACAGCGAGTCGTCGACGACGATGCTGCGCACGGACACGTTCGCGGCGCGCAGCTGGTCGGCGAGGTCGGTGATCCGCGCCGCGCCGGGGTACATCGGCGCCGTCCCTCGGCGGGCACCGCTCAACGTGGGGTCACCGCCGCCAACCAGCACGATGCGCCCGTCCGTCCCGGCGACGACCTTGGTGGCAATGGTGTCGGTGACCTTCCGCACCGCGAGCAGCGCCGCGACGGTGAGCAGTTTGGCCGTCGATGCCGGCGCCGCGGTGGCCGTGCCGGTGCGGTTGTAGAGCAGCTGGCCGGTGTCCACGTCCACGACCCTGGCCAGTAGGCGCGGGCCGAGCTGGGGCACCTCGGCCGCCGCCGCCAGCAACTGCGCAACCTGAGCGGGCGCCGGTACGGGCACATCGGTCGGCGTGGGTTCGGCGACCGGCGATGCCGCGGCGGCCTCGTAGGGCCCGGGCAGCGGGTAGGCGGGGGTCGAGCTCTCGCCGCGCGCGGCGTCGGTGATGAGCCAGCCGGCGGTCAGCGCGCCGGCGGCGAGCGCGAGCACCGCCAGGATCCGCGCGATGATCAACAGCTGCGCGCGGGTCACGATGCGTCAGACTAGGCGGTGAGCAGGTTCTCGCCGACCCGTCGTCGCAAACCTGTTCGCACTGACCTGTTTCGCCGACCAAGGAGCTGCTGTGGAGTTCGACGTGCTGATCGAGATTCCGCGCGGCAGCCGGAACAAGTACGAGGTCGACCACGCGACCGGCCGGATGCGGCTCGACCGCACGCTGTTCACGTCCACCCAGTACCCGGCCGACTACGGCTACATCGAGGACACCCTCGGCGAGGACGGCGACCCGCTCGACGCGCTCGTGATGGTGCCCGGCGACCCGCTGTTCCCCGGGGTGCTCGTCCGCTGCCGGGCGATCGGGATGTTCCGGATGACCGATGAAAAGGGGGGCGACGACAAAGTGCTCGCCGTGCCTGCGAGCGACCCGCGGCTGGAGCACCTGCGCGACATCCACCATGTGCCGGAGTTCGACCGGCTGGAGATCCAGCACTTCTTCGAGGTCTACAAGGAGCTCGAGCCGGGCAAGAGCGTCGAGGGCGCGGACTGGGTGGGCCGAACCGACGCGGAAGCCGAGATCGAGCGGTCCTACGCCCGCGCGAAGAACGAGAGCACCCCGCACCCGCCCGAGGGCTGACCCGCCGGCCGGCCACTCAACCGGTCAAACGCAAGGGACGCACGGATTGACGAACAGTGGTGTTCGTCAATAGCGTCCGGGTATGGAACTCGACGGCAAGCGCGTCCTGATCACCGGCGCGGCGAGCGGGATCGGCCGCGCACTGGCCCAGGCTGCCGGCCGGGCCGGCGCCCGGTTGCTGCTCACCGACCGCAACACTGCGCTGCTCGAGACGACTGCGGCAGAACTGCGCGCCGCGGGCGCCGACGTGCGGCTCGCCGCACCCGCCGACGTCGCCGACTTCGCCGCCGTGCAGGCGCTCGCGCAGGCGGTGCACGACGAGGGCGGCAGCGTCGACGTGGTGATGAACGTCGCCGGCATCTCCGCGTGGGGCACCGTCGACCGACTCGAGCACCGGCAGTGGCGCGCGATGGTGGACGTGAACCTGATGGGGCCGATCCACGTCATCGAGTCCTTCGTGCCAGAGATGATCAAAGCCGGACGCGGTGGCCACCTCGTCAACGTCTCCTCCGCGGCGGGACTGCTCGGCCTGCCGTGGCACGGCGCGTACAGCGCGTCGAAGTTCGGGTTGCGCGGGGTGTCCGAGGTGCTGCGCTTCGACCTGCGCGAGCACCGCATCGGCGTCAGCCTGGTGTGCCCGGGCGGTGTCGCGACCCCGCTGACCGAGACGGTCGAGATCGCCGGCGTCGACCAGTCCGGGGCGGCGTTCACCCGGATGCAGGCGCACTTCCGCCGGCGCGCGGTGAGCCCGGAGCAGGCGGCCGAAGCGATCCTGCGCGGTGTGCGGCGCAACCGCTACCTCGTCTACACCTCGCGCGACATCCAGGCCGCGTTCCTGCTGCAACGGCTCTTCCCGCCCGGTTACACCCTGCTGATGCGCGGCATGAACCTCGCCATCCGGCGCGCTCTGCCGACCGCGAAGACGGCGGGCCCGGCGGCGCGGAAGATCTCGGCATGACGCCCCGGATCGCGCCCGGTCAGCGCAAGGACGTCGGGCTGTTCGCGTGGGGGTTCGGCCAGCTGGCCGGCCGGGTGTCGGGCACGAACCCGCCGAACCTGTTCCTCACCATGGCGCGGCAGCGCAAGCTGTTCCGCGGCTGGTTGTTCTTCGCCGGCCGGCTGATGCCCGGCGGCTCACTGCCGCGGCGGGACACCGAGTTGCTCATCTTGCGGGTGGCGCACCTGCGCGGCTGCGCCTACGAGTTCGAGCACCACGTCCGGCTCGGCAAGCGCGCCGGGGTGACCGCCGCCGACGTCGAACGGGTGCAAAAGGGGCCGGACGCCGACGGCTGGTCCGCGCGGGAGCGGGCGCTGGTCGGTGCGGCCGACGAGCTGGTCCTGGAACGCCGCCTGGACGACCCGGCCTGGGCGGCGCTGCGCGAGCATCTGGACGAACCGCAGGCGGTGGAGTTCCTGCTGCTCGTGGGGCACTACGACATGCTCGCGACCTTCCTGCTCACCCTCGGCGTCCAGCCCGACCGGCACCGATGACCCCCAGCCAGTGACGACGGAGACGCAGGACCGGCTGCCACGGGGTCGGCACAAGCTCAGCCGCCGCGACGTCACCACACGTCAACGCGCCCGGATGCTGCGGGCGATGGCCGAGGTGGTGACCGAGCGCGGGTACGCCGACACGCCGGTGGCCGCGGTGATCGAGCGCGCCGGGGTGTCGCGGGAGACCTTCTATCAGCAGTTCGGGTCCAAACAGGACTGTTTCGTCGTCGCCCTGGAGGACGCGATCGGCCGCCTCGCCGGTGCCCTCGAAGCCGTGCTGACCTCGACGGGCGGCACCCCGATCGAGCGCTACGACGCGTTGTTGGCCGGCTATCTCGACACGGTCGCGGCCCACCCGGCGATCGCCCGGCTCTTCCTGATCGAGACCTACGCGGCCGGCCCGGATGCGATGCGCCGCCGGCTCGAGCTGCAAGAACAGTTCGTCGACGCCGTCGTCCGCATCTTCGGCGCCCGGAGCGCCCACGGGCGGTTCGGCGCCGAGGCCCTCGTCGCCGCGACGGTTTCGGCGGTTACCGCCCGGTTTATTGCCGACGATGTGCGAGGATTGGCGGCGCTTCGCCCGAAATTGCTGGCCCTCGCGCAGACGTTGTTCGGCTGCGAGGCTATTCGGGACCTTGGTCCCGGATAGCCGCGCGGCAGCTATCGCCGACGTCGGGCGGTGTGCTCAACTTTGCACAATCCTAACGGAGAATTCACAAGCCGGCCGGTGCCGCTGGGGGTGCGCACCTTGACAGCAGAGGGTCCTTCCATGGCGGCTGACGCGCCGCCGGAACGGTCCGCGGACGGGGACGGCGGCCGCGGCCGCCGGCTCCTCCGCGCCCGCCATCTGCTGCCCGCCGTCGTGCTGCTCGTCGTGGCGGCGATCGCCGTCGGCACGTTCTTCGCGCTGCGCGGCGTCGTCCGCAACCAGGAGCGGCGGCTGCTCGACGAGCGCGCCACAGAAGTCGCGGCGTACCTACAGGCGACCACCGCGCAGACCTCGTCGACGCTGCACGACGCCGGTGCCGCGGTGGCGTTCGACGGACACGCGAGCATGCTTTTTCGGCGGCTGGCCACCCCGCTCACCCAGACGGGTGCCAGCGTCGGCGTGGCGCAGCAGGTGGGCGGCGCCTACGTCACCCGGGCGGGGGTGGGCCCCAGCGCGCCGGTCGGCCAGCCGGTGAGCACCGTGCAGCAGACGATGATCGACCGCGCGCTCAAAGCCGATGGGCTCATCTTCGACTTCATCCCCCAGCAGAGCGGCGCGCTGATCGTCGAGGGGATGATGATCCCCGGCGCGGACGTGCCGACCGTCGTGTACCTGCAGCGGACGCTACCGCCGCCGGTGCCGATCATCCCGACCTCGGACTCGCCGTACCACGAGCTCAACGCCGTCCTCTACGCCTCGAAGGTCGCTGATCCCGACAAGATCGTGCTGATCTCCGGCGAGATGCCGAGCGGATCCGACACGACAGCGACCCAGACCATCGACGTCGGCGCCGACAAGGTGCTGGTCGTGATCTCGGCACGCGGTTCGCTCGTCGGCACGTTCGCCGAGTCCGTGCCGTGGATCGTGCTCGCCGCCGGCCTCGTCCTCGCCCTGCTGCTCGCCGTGCTCGTCGAGGTGCTCACCCGGCGCCGGGCGTACGCGCTCAACCTCGTGGAACATCGCACGCGCGCGATGCACAAGGCACAGCTGGCCGCCGAGGCGGCGAACCGGTCCAAGAGCGAGTTCCTCTCCCGGATGAGTCACGAGTTGCGCACCCCCCTGAACGCAGTGCTCGGGTTCAGCCAGTTGCTCGAACTCGACGCCTTGACGGCCGACCAGGAACAGGCCGTCAACCAGATCACCCGCGGCGGCCGGCACCTGCTCGACCTGATCAACGAGATCCTCGACATCAGCCAGATCGAGACGGGCAAGCTGGCGCTCTCGCCCGAAGCGGTGAACGTGCGTGAGGTGATCACCGAGAGCGTCGACCTCGTGCGGCCGCTGGCCGACGAACGCGGCATCCACCTGCTCGGTGGCGACTTGCGCGCCTGCGAGCGGTACGTGTTCGCCGATCGGCAGCGGATCAAGCAGATCCTGCTCAACCTGCTCGGCAACGGCATCAAGTACAACCGCGAAGGCGGGACGGTCTCGATCACCTGCTCGCACCCGAAGTCCGGCCGGCTGCGCATCCAGGTGACCGACACCGGGCCGGGCATCCCGAACGAGCGGTTCTCGCTGCTGTTCACGCCGTTCGAGCGGCTCGGCGCGGAACAGACCACGGTCGAGGGCACGGGCATCGGGCTCGCGCTGTCGCGGCGGCTGGCCGAGGTCATGGGCGGCACGCTCGACGTCGAGAGCACGGTCGGGCGGGGCAGCACGTTCTCGGTCGAGTTCCCCGTCGTCGAAGGGCCGATCCAGCGCATCGAGCGACTGGACGAACTCGGCGGCACGACGGTCGTGCACACCGAGCTCGTCGAACGCCCGGTCGTCCTGCACATCGAAGACAATTTGTCGAACATCAAGCTGATCGAGCGGGTGCTGGCGCAGCGACCGGGCATGCACCTCGTGCCCGCCATGCAGGGCCGGCTCGGTCTCGAGCTGGCCCGGCAGCACCGGCCGGTGCTCATCCTGCTCGACCTCAACCTCGCCGACGTGTCCGGCGAGGAGGTGCTGCACATGCTGCGCGACGATCCGATCACGGCGGGCATCCCCGTCGCGATCGTCAGCGCGGACGCGATGCCTCGGCAGGTGCAGCGACTGCTCGCCGGCGGCGCCACCGCCTACCTGACCAAGCCGATCGACGTGCGCGAACTGCTCGAACTCGTCGACAAAGCGCTCGAACTGTATGCACGGCGAACCGATCCGGTGGCCGCACCGGGGACGCCCGGCGGAGACTGACATGCGCCCGCTCGCGTCCGCCGACGTCGCGTACTCGCGCGTCGTCGTCGTCGACGACAACCTGCCGAGCCTGGAACTCGTCACGCTGCTGCTCGGTCGCGCCGGCTTCCGCGCCGTCCACGCCTTCCACGACCCGCGCGAGATGCTCGCTGTGTTCGACGAGCTCCGGCCGGAACTGGTGGTGCTCGACCTGCACATGCCCGGCATGGACGGCTACGCAGCGCTGACGGCGCTGCGGGAACGCGCCACGGCGGCCGACCTGCCGGTGCTCGTGCTCACCGCCGACGCCACCCGCACCGCCACCCACCGGGCGCTGGAAATGGGCGCGAACGACTTCCTGACCAAACCGCTGGACGCCACCGAGTTGGTGTTGCGCACGCGCAACATGCTCCAGACCCGCGCACTGCACGTCGGTCTCCAGCGCCGGCACCGCTGGCTCGAGGCCGCCGGCCGGCTGGCGGCCGACCTGCTCGCCGACGTGTGCCCGGAACCGCTGCGGCGGGTTTCCGAACTCGCCCGCGAGGCAGCCGACGCCGACTCGGCCGTCGTTGCGCTGCCCAGCGTGCCGCAGCACGGCGAGCAGACGCTGAGCGCACACGTGTGGGTTGGTGACGGTGCCGGTGCTGCCGCCTCGGTGATTGCCGACGTCTTCAGCAAGCACGCGATCACCGCCGAGACCCCGCAGCTGTTCGACGACCTCGCCGCACTCGCCGGCGACCCGCCCGACGGCGACGCGGTGGGGCCGGCGATGCTCGTCCCGCTGGCCGGCGCGGCCCGCAAGCTCGGCGCCCTGATGCTCTGCCGGCGCCGCGGCGCGCCGCCGTTCACTGCGATCGAGCTGGAGCTCGCCGGCGGGTTCGCCGGCCAGGCGGTCGTCGCAGTCGAGTTCGCCCAGGCGCGCACCGATCAGGAGCGGATGATGATCCTCGCCGACCGGCACCGGATCGCCCGCGACCTGCACGACCAGGTCATCCAGCGGCTGTTCGCCACCGGCCTGCGGCTGCAGCAGCTCGCCCGGCGGATGGGGCCCGGCGAGGACGCCGAGCGGATCG
Organism: Pseudonocardiales bacterium; assembly: GCA_032160775.1. Lineage (GTDB taxonomy): Bacteria > Actinomycetota > Actinomycetes > Mycobacteriales > Jatrophihabitantaceae > Jatrophihabitans. Next base: position 12,367 of record JAVHVB010000077.1, read on the forward strand.
ACGAGCGGGTCGGCGAACTCGACGAGACGATCGACGAGATCCGGTCGACCATCTTCGGGCTGCGACAGGAACTCGTCGCCGAGCCCGGCCGGCTCGCCCGCGAGTTGAACGAACTCGTGCTCGATCTCATCGAGGTGCTCGGCTTCGCTCCCCAGGTGGCCCTGGCCCAGCCGCTCGACGCGGTGCCCGACGACGTCGCCGAGGATCTCGTCGCCGCTGCCCGCGAGGCGCTGACCAACGTCGCGAAGCATGCCAAGGCCGGCCGCGTGTCGCTCACCGTGTCGTTCAGCGACAACGACGTCGTGCTCGAGGTGACCGACGACGGCGTGGGGTTCACCGATCCGGCACGCCGCAGCGGGCTGGTCAACCTGAGCGAGCGAGCGCTGCGCCACGACGGGCGGTGCGAGGTGCGCCGGGCCGCCGACGGCGGCACCGAAGTCCTCTGGAGCGCCTCGCTGTTCGCCGAGCGGCCGCCCCCGCGGATGTCGACAGACTCACCCGTCGGCGGCGACGATGCTCACCGGCCGGTAGCTGAGGAACTGATTGGGTCGAGGGTTGTGGCAGGTGAGCCCAGGGGCCGCCACTCGCTCGACCGAAACGGTGACGACTAGCGGTCCGTGCGGCCCCAGCAGCCGGACGACCGACACGCCGTCCTCGACCGGCGACGTGGATTCCACCCGCAGGTCGCGCCGCCGGCGCAGCGCGAGGTGCTCGTGCGCGAAGGCGAGCGCGGCCTGCGCGGGTGCCGGCAGCCCGATGCGCCCGCGGAGCAGCGCGCCGATCACCTCGTCCGCGTCGGCGGCCGCGACGAACTCCGCCGCGGCGAACGGCAGCACTCGCCCGTAGAGCAGGCCGGTGGGCAGTACCAGGACGTTCGCTGCGAACCGGTCGCCGCCGACGTGGCTGGTCTCCCAGACCCGGCCCGGACGTACTGCGTGTAGCGCGGCTGCGACCGGGCGGCCGCGCAACGCGCAGGAGGTGTCGTGCTTGCTGTGCGCGCAGACGAGGAACATCGGCTGGTGGTCCGGCTCACCGGCCGAGCCGTCGAGCGGCAGATCGAGCAGTTCGGTTGGGTCGCGGTAGGTGCCACCGCGCAGGGACTCGCGCCCAGCCCAGGTGTCGGCCAGCGCCCAGTGCCGCGGAACGTCGCGCACCGTCCGGCCCGGCCGCCGGATCGCCTGGACCCGCACGCCGGCGGCCGCCGCGCGGTCGAGCAGCGCCGCCGCGCCGGCCCCGAACCGGGAGTCACGCAGTCCCCGCTCGCCCCACGGGCCAGGCTGCTCGACGAGCAGCAGTCGCGAGGCGGGGAAAGCGGTGCCGAGCATCGGGTCACCGCGCAGTTGGGCGCGCAGCGCGCACCGCTCCAGCGTCTCGCGCGGGCGCGGTTGACGGTGCGGACCGGTCACCCGCAAAACTCTGCCATGGGTCACGCGGGGACGAGCACGCCTTCGCCGACAAGCCGCCGGGCAACGACCAGCCGGTCTTCGTCGGCCAGTCCGGGCAGCTGTTCGGGGCGCACCGTGCCGCCGGCGAGGACGGTCTTGACCGCGTCCGCGGCGGCGGCGGGCAGCGAGATCGTCCGGTCGAGCAGGACGAGCCGCACTTCGCCGCCACCGGTCTCGATCCGCACCCGCAGCGCGCTGCGCAGCCGCAACGGCGTCGTCGCGGTGAGCGCGTCGGCCGCGGCCAGCTGCGCCAGCGGGCCGATCGGCTCCGGCCGGGTGCGCTGCATGAGATTCGTCGCGATCCGGCGCGCGACGTCGGCGGCCGGGATCGCGTCGAGCCGCCCGTGCAGCGCCGCCAGGGTCGCGGTCAGCTCGCCGGCCAGCACCGCCGGGTCGCCGAGGTCGACGCCCATCGGCAGCGAGGTGCGCAGCTCCGGATCGTCCTGCGCGAGGTCGAGAAGCTGCCGGACGAGCTGGTAGCGGCTCAGCGGATGCACGCCGACGGTCAGGTGGATCGAGGTCTCGCCCTGCGCGACGGCGGAGTGGATCGTGCCGCGCGGCAGATAGAGCGCGTCGCCCGGCTCGAGCACCGTGTCGATCAACGGCCGCTCCGCGGCGCGCGCGGCAACGGCGGCGCGGTGCTTCTCCCACGGCTGGTTGTCCAGCGGCGCGGTGACGACCGGCTCGGAAATCGTCCACTGCTTGCGGCCCGCAATCTGCAGGACGAACACGTCGTGAACGTCGTAGTGCGCCGCGAAGCCTTGGCTCTGCGCCGGGGTGATGTAGGCGTTGATCTGCACTGGGTGCCCGAGTTCGGCGGCGAGCGCGCTGCCGAACTCGACGAGCGGCGGCCAGCTCCGGTGCAGGGCCTGCAGGACGAGGGTCGCGCCCTCGGCCATCGCAGCCAGCACTTTGTCGTCGGCAGCTTGGTCGGCGACCGACGCTCCGGCGCCGCCGCCGCGGGTGAAGGTCGCGGCCGGCAGGACCTTGCCCTCCTTGGCCATCCGCAGGAACGGCGTGCGCAGGCCGCGTTGCGAGATCAGCTCGTCGACGGCCGCAGCCGACAGCAGGTCGGCGAAGTCGCCCGCCAGCTCGGCCCGTCGGGACAGCAGCGGGGCGCGGCCCCAGAAGTGCTCGGCAAAGTGATCGGTGGCGCAGGCGATGCAGCGCGCGAGCGCCGATCGGCCTGCGCCACCGGTTGGATCAGCCGGGATCACTCGGTCCCTTCGGCCTCTTTCGATTCGTCGCCGCCGCCGTCAGCGCCACCGTCGCCGCCAGTGCCCGCGCCGCCATCGGCGCCACCGTCGCCGCCGGAGCTCGCGCCACCATCGGCGCCGCCGTCGCCCTGCGCGCCGCCGTCCGCGCCGCCGTCGTTCACGCTCGCGCCGCCGTCGCCGCCGGAGCCGGCGCTGCCGTCTGCGCCGCCGTCACCGGGGGTGTTGTCCAACTCGTCCATGGAAGTGAGTCCCTTCGGCCGATGTGGTGTTCCGTCGTTGACGCTAGTCACCCGACGCTCGCACGGATACCCGCGTCGCGCTCGCGCGCAAACAACGCTCAGTCCTGGGGCCTATCGGCCCTCTTCAGTCTTTTGGGCCTGTCGGCCCTCTTCAGTCTTTTGGGCCTATCGGCCCTCTTCAGTCTTTTGGCCTATCGGCCATGTGCAGCGCGACGATGCCGCCGGTCAGGTTGCGCCACCGCACCCCCACCCAGCCCGCCGCGGCCACCGTGGCCGCGAGCTCGCCCTGCGCCGGCCAGGCGCGGATGGACTCGGCGAGGTAGACGTAGGCGTCGGCGTTGGACGAGACCCGCTTCGCCACCCACGGCAGTGCGCGCATCAGGTAGTTGAGATAGAGCGCGCGGAACGGCCGCCACGTGGGCCGGCTGAACTCGCAGATCACGAGCCGGCCGCCGGGCCGGACCACCCGGGCCATCTCGCGCAGCGCGAGCGGCGGGTCGGACACGTTGCGCAGCCCG
>JAVHVB010000078.1:0-3691 GCA_032160775.1 Pseudonocardiales bacterium
CAACTCACCACTTGTTGTGCCGATCAGTTGGGCATGTCGGCGAACCGGCTGTACCGGCCCTGGAACGCCACCGCCACCGTGGCGGTCGGGCCGTTGCGGTGCTTGGCGATGATCAGGTCCGCCTCGCCGGCCCGCTCCGTTTCCGGCTCGTACAGATCGGGGCGGTGCACCAGCAACACGACGTCCGAGTCCTGCTCGATCGAGCCCGATTCGCGGAGGTCGGAGAGCAGCGGCTTCTTGTCGGTGCGCTGCTCGGGACCGCGGTTGAGCTGGGACAGCGCGACGACCGGGACGTCCAGCTCCTTGGCCAGCAGCTTCATCGACCGGCTGAACTCGCTGACCTCCTGCTGCCGCGACTCGACCCGCTTGCCGCTCGTCATCAACTGGAGATAGTCGATGATCACCAGCGCGAGACCGTGCTGCTGCTGGAGCCGGCGCGCCTTCGCCCGGATCTCCATCATCGTCAGGTTCGGCGAGTCGTCGATGTACAGCGGCGCGTCCGCGAGCTCGGACGAGCGCAGCGCCAGCCGCCGCCAGTCCTGATCGCTCATGTGGCCCGAGCGCATGTTCTGCAGCGCGACCCCGGCCTCCGCGGCGAACAGCCGCATCATGATCTCCAGCTTGCCCATCTCGAGGGAGAAGATGGCCGTCGGCTTCTGGTTCTTCACCGCGGCCGAGCGGGCGAAGTCCAGCGCCAGGGTGGAGTTGTGCGTGGGGATCATCCCGTGCCCGGCGAGGTACAGATGGTCGGCGTTGTCGACCTGCACGCAGCGCACCGGCACCGAGTTGATCGGTCGGACGTCGGTCAGCCGGTGCGTGCGCAGCCAGCCCGCCGCCGAGTCCCGGATCTCGACCGGGATCGCGCCTAGTTGGGCCACCGCGAGGTCGCGCGTTGTGCACCGCATCGCGATCGACCAGGCGTCGGCGTCGGTGGCGATGGTCGCGAACACGGACGCGCCGACGTGCACCCGCCACTCGTGCTCGGCGTCGGCGACGATGACCGAACCGTCGGAGAACTCGACCTCGTAGCAGGGCCGGCCGGACATCACCGGCGTTGCCGCGATGACGCGGGTCGGCTGCCCGTCGGCGCCGATCAGCTCGTCGCCCACCCGGACCTCGCCCATCGTGGTCCACCCCGCCGGCATCGGCAGCGGGGTGTCGAGCGCGAGCGCTTTGCCCGACCCCGGCCGGCCGGCGACGGTCACCATCTGGCCCGGGTGCAGGCCGTTGGTGATCTCGTCCAGGTGCTGGAACCCGGTGGGGATTCCGGTGCCGATACCGCCCGTCGCGGAGATCTTCTCGATCTCGTCGAGGGTGACCTGCAGCAGCGTCTCGATGTGGACGTAGTCCTCAGACGTGCGGCGCTCGGTGACGTCGTAGATCTCTGCCTGCGCCCGGTCGACGACGTCGTCGACGCTGCCCAGCACGTCGGTGCCGCCCGATGATGCGTCGTAGCCCATCTGCACGATGCGGGTGCCGGCGGTGACCAGCCGGCGCAGCGTGGCCCGCTCGGCGACGATCGCGGCGTAGTAGCCGGCATTCGCCGCCGTCGGTACGGAGCTGATCAGCGTGTGCAGGTACGGCGCCCCACCCACCCGGTTCAACTGGCCGGTGCGGGTCAGCTCGGCAGAGACGGTGACCGCGTCGGCCGGATCGCCGCGGGAGTAGAGATCGAGCACGGCGTCGTAGATCAACTGGTGCGCGGGCCGGTAGAAGTCGCCCGGCTTGATGAGCTCGACGACGTCGGCGATGGCGTCCTTGGACAGCATCATCGCGCCGAGCACGGACTGCTCCGCCTCGACGGCCTGCGGGGGCGTGCGGTCGTACTCGGAGCCGCCGGTCGGCGCCGAGTCCCGCGCATCGCCTACCAGAGTCATCCGGACGCCGCCCTCCCGACCGCTCAACTTTCGCACACACGAACGATTACCGGACGGGTCTGACAGTTTCCGTCGGTCGCTGGTGTTCGGCGGTAGGGGGACGTTATTGCCCCCGGCCCCGCGGTCACAACTCGCGCTGTGGACGGTCTTGTGCACAAGCCTGTGGGAAACGCCGACGGCCCTGTAGAGGACAGGTGGAGAAGCTGTGGACGACGGCCCGGCCCGGCGGCCGGATCACGGCTGGCTGGGCGCTTCGTCCGCGCCGACTTGTGGACGAAAGAAATCGGCAAATGAAAACCCCCTGCACCGCCTCAGCGGGCGGTTCAGGGGGTAGTCACACGCTCAGACGGCGGTGACAGTCACCGGGATCGTCGCCACGACGTCGGGGTGCAGATCGACGGTGACCGCGTGCGCGCCCAGCGACTTGATGTGCTCGTCGACGTGGATCCGCTTGCGGTCGAGCGTCGGCCCGCCGGCGTCCTTCACCGCGGTCGCGATGTCGCCGGCCGTGATCGAGCCGAACAGCCGGCCGTCCTTGCCGGCCCGTGCGCTGATCGAGACGGCGAGCTTCTCGAGGTCCGCCTTGATCTCCCGGGCGTGCCCGAGGTCGCGGATCTCCCGCGAGTCGCGCGCCCGCTTGATCTGCGCGATCTGCTTCTCGGCGCCCTTGGTCCAGGTGATCGCCGCGCCGCGCGGCACGAGGAAGTTCCGGCCGTAGCCGTCGGCGACGTCGACGATGTCGCCGGCCAGGCCGAGCCCGGCGACCTCTCGGGTGAGGATGAGCTTCATGTCAGGTCACCGAGCCGTCGAGGTGTAGGGCAGCAGCGCCATCTCGCGGGCGTTCTTGATGGCCTTGGCGATCTGCCGCTGCTGCTGGGCGGTCACGCCGGTCACCCGGCGGGCGCGGATTTTGCCGCGGTCGGAGATGAACTTGCGGAGCAGGTTCGTGTCCTTGTAGTCGATGTAGGTGATCTTGGCCGCAGCGAGCGGATTCGACTTCTTCTTCGGCTTGCGAATGGGTGGCTTGGGCATGTCCGTGAGTCTCCGTTGCTTGCTATTCGGTGGATCTTGCTGCGCAGGCGGTCACGGGTGACGCCCGGCGCGGGAAGATCGCGGATCGAGTCGGTGGGTGCGGGTGCGTCTGCTGGTTAAAAGGGCGGTTCATCGGAGAAGCCGCCGCCGGCCGGGGCCGGTGCGGAACCCCACGGGTCGTCGGCGGGGGCACTGCTGCTGCCGCCGCTGCCGCCGCCGCTGTCGGAGCCGGACGAGCCGAAGCCGCCGCCCGAGGACGAACCGCGCTGGGTGCGGTTCACCTTGGCGGTGGCGTACTTCAGCGACGGGCCGATCTCGTCGACCTCCAACTCGATGACCGTGCGCTTCTCGCCCTCGCGGGTCTCGTACGAGCGCTGCTTGAGCCGGCCCTGCGCGATGACGCGCATGCCGCGCTGCAGCGACTCGGCGACGCTCTCTGCCGCCTGACGCCAGATGGAGCAGCGCAGGAACAGCGCCTCGCCGTCCTTCCACTCGTTCGTGTTCTTGTCGAACGTGCGTGGGGTGGAGGCGATGGTGAACGACGCGACTGCGGCACCCGACGGGGTGAACCGCAGCTCGGGGTCGGCGGTCAGGTTGCCAACCACGGTGATGACGGTGTCGCCGGCCATCGGCTTACCGCTCGTCCGGGCGCAGGACCTTGGTCCGCAGCACCGACTCGTTGAGGTTCAGCTGCCGGTCGAGTTCCTGCACCGCAGCGGGGTTGGCCTTGAGGTCGACGACGGCGTAAATGCCCTCGACGTGCTTGTTGATCTCGTAGGCCA
>JAVHVB010000079.1:0-13700 GCA_032160775.1 Pseudonocardiales bacterium
CAGGGCCGCGACGAGGCGTGCGATGGCGGTGGCGGGATTCGGAACGGCACCGCCGAAGACGCCGGAGTGGAGATCGAGGTCCGGGCCGTGGAAGCTCACCGTGGCCGAGACCATGCCGCGCATCCCGGTGACGGTGCTCGGCACATCGGCGGCGATCATGCCGGTGTCGGTCACGACCACGACGTCGCAGGCCAGCCGGTCCCGGTGCCGCTCGAGCAACTCCTCGAAGTGCGGCGAGCCGGACTCCTCCTCGCCCTCGACGATGAACCTCAGGTTGACCGCCGGCGCATCCCGGCCGGTCACCGCGAGATGGGCGCGCAGCCCGAGCAGGTGGAACAGCAGCTGACCCTTGTCGTCGGACGCGCCGCGGGCGCGCAGCACGTCCCCGTCGATCGTCGGCTCGAACGGATCGGTGAACCACAGGTCGAGCGGGTCGACGGGCTGGACGTCGTGGTGGGCATAGACGAGCACTGTCGGCGCGGCCGGGTCGTCGCTCGGCCACTCCGCGTACACCGCGGGCAGCCACGGGCCGTCGTCCCATACCTCGACGGTCGGGAATCCGGTGCGCCGCGCGGCGTCGGCGAACCACTGCGCGCTCCGCGCGACGTCCGCGTGCCGCTCGGGCTGGGCGCTGATGCCGGGGATCCGCAGCCACTGGTCGAGGTCGGCCAGCAGGTCGCCCCGGTGCTCGTCGACGAAGGTCCGGATCTCGCTCATGTCATGCCGATCGATTCGCTCGCAAGCTCACTCATCATTGCGACGATAGCCTCAGCCGCATGGCCTCTTCCGACCCCGTGGTGATCGTCGGCGCGGGTCTCGCCGGCGCCGCGGCGACCTGGGCGCTGGCGCGGCGCGACGTACCGGTGGTGACCGTCGAGCAGTTCGCCGCCGACCACCGCTTGGGCAGTTCGCACGGCAGCGCGCGCATCGTCCGACGCGGCTACAGCGACAGCTTGTACGTCTCGCTCACGGGTCGGGCGTTCGAGTTGTGGCGTGAGCTGGAGCAAACGACGGACACGCAGATCCTGCGGATGCTGGGCGGGCTGGACTTCGGCAGCCGGCGCGACGTACCCAAGGTCGCCGCGCTGCTCGCCGACGCCGGCGTGCCGCACGAGGTGCTGCCCGCCGCCGCGGCCGCGAGCCGTTGGCCGGGAATGGCCTTCGCCGGCGAGGTGGTCTATCACGAACAGGCCGGGACCATGGACGCCGCCGGAGCGGTGGCCGCGTTCCTGGCCGACGCGCAGCGGCGCGGCGCGGCGGTGCGGCTGGAGACGGCGGCCGTCGCGGTCGGTGCCGACGGCGTGCGGCTCACGGACGGCTCGACGCTGCCGGCGCGCTGCGTCGTGGTGGCAGCCGGCGGATGGATCGGCCCGCTGCTCGACGGAGTGGTCGAGCTGCCGCCGCTGCGCGTGACCCAGCAGCAGATCTTCCACTTCCCGCGGCTGGACACCGCCGCGCCGCCGTGGCCCAGCGTCATCCACGAACCGGACGAACACCCGGTGTATCACCTGGCCGGCGGACGCGACGGCGGGGCGGGTGACGACCGCAAGGTCGCCGAGCACGACGCCGGCAAGGTCACCAGCGCCAACGACCGGGACGGTGCCGTCGAACCGGCGTCCCGTGCGCGGATGATCGAGTACGTGCGGCGCTGGCTGCCCGGGCTGGACCCGACGCCCCGCAGCGAGGCGACCTGCCTCTACACCCAGACGCCGTCCGAGGACTTCATCCTGGATCGGGTCGGGAACCTCGTCGTGTGCTCGCCGTGTTCGGGGCACGGCGCGAAGTTCGCCCCGCTGATCGGTGAACTGGTCGCCGATCTCGTGCTCGGGGTGGGTGACGTGCCCGACCGGTTCCGGCTGGTGTCGCATCTCAGCGGGCGCCGCTCGAGCGTCTCGCTCTGACCCCTGCGCCTCAATTACAGCCGCACGGGCCCGGCACTGCCGTCGACGTCCAGCAAGAGCGCGACCGGCTCGCCCAGGTCGACCGCAAGATCCACCCGCAGTGCCAGCAAGGCCGAGCGAGCCGGCTCCGGCTCGGAATGCGTCGCGCGCAGCGCCCGCAAGGGCGTGCTGGGCAGCGCGCGGCTGGTCGGGTGTGGTGTGGTCCCCCAGTCGATGAGGAACGGCACCAGGCCGCCGGCGTAGTCGAGCCGCGGGGCGGTGAGGCGCCACTCGAGCAACTCCCCGTCGGGTGTGCGCCGCGACATGGCGCGCGGCTCTCCCGGGTCGTAGCCACCGGACCGCGCCTGCGCCACCAGCGCGTCGATCTCGTCGGTGCGCACCGCCCAGGTGACCAACCGCGGCTCGGTCAGCTCGTCGATCCCGAACGGCCGAGCCTCGGCCGGATCGGGCTGCGCCGGATCGGGGCCGATGATCTCGAGGTAGCCGCCGGAACCGAGACCGACGAGTTGATTGGCCGTGCCCAGACCGGGGTGACTGCCCCCGCGCACCGGTTGGACACCAGTGCGCTCGGCGAACCATCGGGTTGCCGCGGCGAGGTCGGGAGCCGCGAATACCAGGTGATCGAGGACCGGTACCGAGCCAGTCATCAGCGCCTTTCCGTCAACGTTGGCATCGCCGCCTCCATCCGCCGCCCGATCAGCCGGCGATCAGCGCGCGCAGGCCGGCCGCGTCGAGCAAGGCCGCCGGCTCGACCGTGTCGTTGCTGCGGACGTAGTGGAACGCGGCGCGAACCCGGCCGAGTTCGGCGTCCGGGATGCCGCACAGCCGCGCCCAGGCCAGCCGGGACGCGGCGAGCTGGACGGCGGCCGCCTGGGCCGCCGCTCCCGAGAGCCGGCTGCCGGTCTTCCAGTCGACGACCATCCAGCTTTCCCCGTCGTCGACGGCCGGAAGCGGGTCGCGGAACACGGCATCCATCCGGCCGCGCAGCACGCGTCCGGCCACCGTCATCTCGAACGGCACTTCGACCTCGAACGGCGCCCGGGTGGCCCATTCGCTCGCCTCGAAGGCCGAGCGCAGTTCTTCGAACTCGGCGTCGTCGACACCCTCGTCGGCCGCGCCCGGCAGCTGATCGATGTCGAGCAGCGTCTGCCGGTCCCAGCGTTGTTCCAGCCAGGTGTGGAAGGCCGTGCCGCGCCGCGCCCACGGTGCGGGCCGCCGCGGCAGGGGCCTGCGCAGTGCCGCAGCCAGCGCTGCCGGGTCGCGCTGCAATTCGACCAACTGGGACACCGACAACTGCTCGGGCAGCGGTACGTCGATCACCTCGCCGGGGCTCGAGGCGGCCCGCTCGGCGAGCAGCCGGTCGACGTCGGTACGCCACTCGGCTGCCAACGCGTCGCGCGCGGCCGGTGCCGCGAGTTTGCCGGCGATCGCGGCGCGAACGAGGTCCGCCCCCGCGGCGACGTCGGCGCGCCGGCCGGCAGTGCGCGCACCGGGCAGCGGCCCGAGCGGGTCGGCCGGCCACTGCGCCTCACGCGCCTCGGCGATGAGCGGGTTGGCCGCGTCCGGCTCCGCCTCGAACCACGCGGCGACCTCGGCGAACGGGCGCAGTTCGGCGAGGAACGGGGATTCGGCGCGCGGCTTCTGCGCGGCGTCCCAGACATAACCGGTGCCGAGCAGGACGTGCCGCGCACGGGTGAGGGCGACATAGCAGAGCCGTCGCTCCTCCTCGGCGTGCCGCGCGAGCACCGCGACGTGCTGCGCCGCCAGCCGATCGCGCACTTCCTTGCGGTCGGCGGCGTCGCGCAACTCGAGCGCGGGCAGATCCATCCGGTCGCCGCGCAGTGGTGTGGGCAGTTCCTGCCTGGTACGGGTCCAGTTGACCGAGCGCGCTTCTGCCGGGAACACCCCGTCGACCATTCCGGGCACCGCCACGATGTCCCACTCGAGGCCCTTTGCGCCGTGCACGGTCAGCACCTGAACGCGCTCGGCCTCGACGACGATCTCGCCGGCGTCCAGGCCGTTCTCCTCGTCCTCGGCCGCCTCGAGGTAGGCGAGGAACGCGGTGAGCGTGGCTTCGTCCGCCTCGTTCGCGAAATCGGCGGCCTCGTCGAGGAAGCGGTCCAGGTGCGCGCGGCCGACCCGCGCGCCGTCCGGGCGCGCGGCAACCTCGAGGTCGACACCGATGGTGCGTTCTACATCGGCGACGAGTTCGGGCAGCGGCGCGGACACCCGTCGGCGCAGCCGGCGCAGCTCCCCGGCGAGATCGGACATCCGGGCGAACCCGTCGGCCGAGTACGCGGCTGCGGGGCCGAGGTCGTCGAGCGCCTCGACGATGCCGATCGGCTCGCTCGGTGGCACCGGCGTCGGCAGCTCCGGGCCGCCGCCGAACAGGCTCCCCTGCACCGGCGGCGCGGCGGGCGCATTGAGCCGGCCGAGCCGGCGCGCCCGGCGGCCGAGCGCCGCCAGGTCGTGCGGGCCGATCCGCCAGCGCGCGCCGGTCAGCAACCGGGCGAGCGCGGTGCCGGCGTCGTGGTGGACGAGCACTCGCAGGGTGGCTACGACGTCGACGACCTCGGGCGTGGTCAGCAACCCCCCGAGCCCGACGATCTCGACCGGCAGGTCGGCCGCCTGTAGCGCGTCGGCCAGGATCGGGATCTGAGAGCGGCGCCGGACCAGCACGGCCGCGGTGCGGTTGCCCGGCGGGAGCGCCTGCCAGTGCTGCGCCAGGTGCTCGGCGAGCAGGCCTGCCTCGTCGAGGACGGTCTCGGTGCGGGCGACCATGATCGTGCCCGGCCCGGCGCCCGAGGCGGGACGCAACTCGACGGTGGCCCCGGAACTGCGCAGCGGGGCGGCCACCGCGTTGGCCGCTTGGAGGATCAGCTCGTCGTTGCGAAAGCTCGTCGCGAGTGGATGGCTCGGCGCCGGTTGCCCACCCTCGCAGAGGAAGGTCGAGGCGAACCTGCCGATGTTGCCCGAGCTCGCGCCACGCCATCCGTAGATCGACTGGAACGGGTCGCCCACCGCGGTGACCGGGTGACCGGCGCCGAACAGCCCGCAGAGCGTCTCGATCTGGGCGTGCCCGGTGTCCTGATATTCGTCCAGCAGCACCGCGGCATACCGGGATCGCTCGATCTGCCGGACTTCAGGCAGTCCGGCCAGTTTGGCCGCGATCGTCATCTGGTCGCCGAAATCGACGGCCGGCAGCGCCTCCTTCGCCTCGGCGAAGCCGCGGACGAGCGGCAGCAGGGCCAGCCGGTGCCGCAGGGAGTCGACGAATCGCGCGGTGTCCCCCGGGTACGGCGAGCGGATCGCCCGGCCCAGCGGCAGCGTCTCGAACCAGTTGAGCGTCTCCTGGCACAGCTGAGCGACCTCGTCGGCGCCGGCCAGGTGATCGGCGAGTTGGCCGCTCATCTCCAGGACATACCGCGGCACGCTGCTCGGTGCGCCGATGTCCTCGGGCAGGAGGTCGGGATGATTGCGCGACACGGTGTCGGCCAACTGCCAGGCGACGGCCGGCGAGATGAGCCGGGCGTCCGGCTCGGCGCCGACGCGCATCGCGTGCTCGGCGACCAGGCGCCCGGCGTAGGCGGCGTAGGTGAGCACCGTCGGCTCGCCGGCGAGCAGGTCGGCGAGCTGCTCGGTGACCACCGGATCGCCCGGCGCCTCGCGCTCGAGCACCTGCCGCCACTGCGCGAGTCGGCGACGGATCCGGCGGCCGAGCTCGGCGGCGGCCTTGCGGGTGAAGGTGAGCCCGAGCACCGCATCTGGCGCGACCTGCCGGTTGGCCACCAGCCACACGACCCGGGCAGCCATCGTCTCGGTCTTGCCCGAACCGGCACCGGCGATGACCACCGCGGGACCGAGCGGTGCCTCGATGACCGCCGCCTGCTCGTCGGTTGGCGGGTCCTCGAGTCCGAGCAGCTTGCTCAGCTCGACGGCGCCGATGGCCCGCTCGCTCATTGCGTGACCTGGCGGCCGGTGTAGAGCGGGCAGCACTTCTGCAGATCGCAGTTTCCGCAGTAGGTGTTGTTCCTCGCTGTGAACTCGGCGCCGCGCATGCGATCGGCGACATAGGCGACCTCGCGGGCGATCCACTGTGGATCCTCCGCCTCGGCCAGCGGCCCCTGCACCTGCTGCGGGTCCCGGCCGGCGGCGGCGAGCTGGACGAGCATCGCGCCGCCGGACTGCTCGTCCGCGCCGAACGCCCCCGCCTCGACGGCGAGCTGGTACGCGCCGAGTTGCGGGTGCGTGGGAAGGTCGTCCGCCTTCGCCTTCGACTTGCCGGTCTTCAGGTCGACGACGACGAGCCGCCCCGCCGCGTCGCGCTCCAACCGGTCGACGCGGCCCGTGAGCAAGGCGTCACCAACCTCGGCGGTGAACTCCTTCTCGATCGCGACGAGGCTGAAGTCCGCCCGGCTCGAGCGCAGCCAATCGACCAGTCGGGCGAGGATCTGGCTGGCGCGGCGTCGCTCGTTGGCGGCGAACCACTGCGCGCCGAAGTCGAGCTTGTCCCACTGCTCGTCCAGCATTGCCTCCAGCTCGGCCAACCCGGCCTCCGGGGGCGCGCTCGCAGCAACCTCGTGCACCAGCGTGCCGAGCGAGGCGGACAGTTGCTCGCCATCCTTGGCACCGACGTCCTGGAGCAGTGAGCGGACCTCGCACCGCAGGAACGAGTCGATGCGCGACGGGCTCACGGGCACCGGCCGGTCCGGGTCGGCAACCGGGTCGTTCGAGGTCAGTGGGGCCAGCCCCCACCAGTGCGCCGGGTCGGCGCCGCGCACGCCGCTGCCGGCGAGCCGCGCGAGTTCGGCAGCAGCGTGCGAACGCAACGCGGCGTCGGTGGCGGGGTCGCACACCCGGGCTCGCAGCTCGGCAACCAGCCCTGGCAGGTGCACCCCCCGCGCCGGCGCGGTGAGCGGGCGCTCGCCCTCGACCGGGTCCAGCTCGTCAAGGAAGCGGGACGGCTGTTCCTCCTCGCCGGACACCGCGCTCACCACCAGCCGCTGCCGGGCGCGGGTGACTGCCACGTAGAAGAGCCGACGCTCCTCAGCCAGCTGCGCGGACAGCGGCGGACCCCCGGGGGTGTCCCGGCCGGCGACCACGTCGACGAGCCGTTCGGAGCCGAGCAGCGAGCCGCGGCGGCGCAGATCGGGCCAGCTGCCTTCCTGGACGTGGGCGACGCACACGAGATCCCACTCAAGACCCTTGCTCGCGTGTGCGGTGAGGATCGCGACGGCGTCAGGTTCGCGCCGCTCGGCGCCGAACGTGTCGCCGGGGATCTGCTGCGCAGCGAGATGCCCGGCGAACTCGCGCGCGGACGCGCGCGGGAGCCGGTCGGTGAACCGGGCGGCGGCATCGAAGAGCGCCACGACCGCGTCCAGGTCGCGGTCGGCAGCGGCGCCGGTGCCGCCGCCCGAGGCGCTCAGCGTGCCCCACTTGCGGCCGAGCCCGCTGGCATCCCAGATCGCCCACAGCACGTCCTCGGGTGTCCCTCGTCGGGCCACCGCGGCGCGGCCGGCGGCGAGCACTGTGGCGACCCGAACCACCGGCCACCGGACGTGTTCGGGCAGCACCCGGGCATCCTTCGGGTCGAGTACCTCGGGTGCCAGCCGGGGTGGCGCCTCGTCGCCGTCGCGCTGCCGCAGCACTCGGCGCAGCCGCTGCAGGTAGACGACGTCGGCATTCCCGATCGGGCCGAGCAGCAACCGTTCGGCGGCGTCCTCGGAGATCGCGGCCGGCTCGATGGCGAGACGCAGGACCTCGATGAGCATCGCAACCGCCGGCTGCTCGGCCAGCGGCAGGTCTTCACCCCGCACGACCACGGGGACGCCGGCGGTGATCAGCGCCCGGCGCAGGGTGCCCAGCACCGCGGTCGTCGACCGGACCAGTACGGCCATCTGCGACCAGGCCAAGCCGTCGAGGTGCGCCCGGCGCAGCACGCCCGCGACGTGGGCTGCCTCCTCGCTGGCCGTTCGGAACAGGCAGGTGCGCAGCTCGCCGGGCAGCTCGCCGACCGCTCGCAGCTTCCGCTGCTCGGCCCGCCCGGGCAGTCGCGCGGCGATCCGGCGCGACGCGGCGAGCAGGACCGGCCCGCACCGGCGCGACGCGTCGAGCGCCACCACCGGCACCGGCACGCCGCGGCCGAACCGCAGGTCGACGTCGTGGATCGCGGACTGGTCGGCGCCGCGGAAGGCGTAGATCGACTGATCCGGGTCGCCGACCAGCACGACCTCGTGCGCGGTCTCGGCGAGTAACGAGAGCAGCTCGCCCTGCGCCGGGTCGGTGTCCTGGTACTCGTCGACGAACAGGTGCCGCCGCTGCGACCGCTCCGCGGCGAGCAGTTCGGCGTCTTCGCGCAGCGCGTTCAGCGCCGAGCGGATCAGCTCGGACGGGTCGTACGCACCGGGCTTCGCCAGCGACGTGACCTGCTGGTACTCGTGCAGGAACTCGCCGGCAGCGACCCAGTCCGGCCGTTGCCGCGACCGACCCAGGGCGGCGAGCGACGGGCCGTCCAGGCCACGCTCGACCGCGCGCATCAGCAGGTCGCGCAGTTCGCCGGCGAACGCTCGGGTGCCCAGCGCCGGACGCAGCTCGACCGGCCAGCTGTCGGCCGCGCGTCCTTCGACGAGCTCGCGGAGCAGCACATCCTGCTCGGCGCCGGACAACAGGCGCGGCGGCGGCAGCGGCAGGTCGAGATCGGCGCCGCGCCGGTTCGCCAGCCGGAGCACCCCGAACGCGTAGGAGTGCAGGGTGCGCGCAAGCGGCTCGCGGATCGTCTGCCCCAGCCGCGCGGTCACCCGGTCGCGCAGCTCACCGGCCGCGCGCCGGCTGAAGGTGAGCATCAGGAGCTGCTCGACCGGCACACCATTGGAAACCCGGTCGACGACCGCCTCTACCAGCGTGGTGGTCTTGCCCGTTCCCGGCCCGGCCAGGACGAGCAGCGGGCCGCCGCGGTGCTCGACGACCGCCTGCTGGGCGCCATCGAGCGTGGGCGCGGCGACCGTCGGGCGGTCGGCGCGCACCAGCCGGTACGCCACGTCTGTCACTCGCTCATCTCAGCACGGCGGGCCGACAGTTTCTGTTCACCCCTCGAGTTCCTGGTACAGCGTCAACTGCACCCCGTCGGCGTCGGTCAGCCGCGCGTTCAGCGAGGCCCAGGGCGTGCGGGTGGGCCGGGCGATCACGTCCGCTCCGGCCGCGGCGAGCCGGTCCGTCATGGTCGCGGCGTCCGGCACCTCGAACGCGACCCGGAGCCGGCCGGCGACCCGCCTGCCGACCTCCACCTCGTCGATGTAGTCCGCCTGCGCCGCGTCGGCGAGTTCGACGGTCGCCCGGCCGGCATCGAGCAGCGTCACCCGCCCGCCGTTCGGCGCGGTGTATGCGGCGTACTCGGGCATGCCCAGCGCGTCGCGGTAGAACGCGAGCGCTCGTTCGTAGTCGTCCACCGTGATGACCAGCCGCAGTTCCTTCACCCGATCCGTCATCGGACGAGTCTCCCCGGCTCGACTACTTGCCCCTCCCCTGGGGCAAGCACCTACCGTCAGCGGGGTGACGGGGAAGCTGGCTGTGGGTCAGTTGGCGCGGCGCGCCGGGCTGACCGCGAAGGCACTGCGCCACTACGACCGGATCGGCCTGCTGCGCCCGGCCGAGGTCGACGCCGCGGGGTACCGCTGGTACGACGCCGAACAGGTGGCCGTTGCGCACCGCATCGCCGTGCTGCGGAGTGTCGACGTGCCGATCGAGGAGATCCGGCGCTGCCTGGTCGACGACGCGGTCGTGACCGAGGTTCTGAAGGAACAGCGACGCCGGCTCGAGTCGCGCCTGACCAGGGTGCAGCGCGAGCTGCACACGCTTGATCATCTGCTTGTCGACGGTTGGGAGAAACCGATGGCCACCAGCCTTGAACCGATGGATCCGCAGGCCGAGCGCACGCTCGCCGCCGGGCTGTTCAACGCCACCTGGACCCTGATGGAGAAAGAGAACCGCACCCGCGACGAGGACGACGCGATGCTGCACATGGCGCACGCCGCGCGTCACCACTGGGGGCAGATCGGAAAGCCGGAGAACCTCGCCCGCGGGGAGTGGCAGTGCTCGCGGGTCTACGCGCTGTTGCGCCGGGCGGAGCCCTGCCTGCACCACGGCCAGCGTGTGCTGGACATCTGCGTCGAGAACGGGCTCGGCGACTTCGACGTGGCCTTCGCCTACGAGGCGCTGGCTCGCGGGCACGCCATCGCCGGCGATGTCGAGCAGGCGCGCGCGTTCACCGAGCAGGCGCTGGCCGCCGCAGACGACATTGCCGAGCCGGACGACCGCGAACTGCTGCGCACCGATCTCGAGACCATCCCCGGCCAGGTCCGCTTCTGGTAACCGCGCGGTTGGCGGTTCGTCTTCCTCGCCTGCCCAGCAGTCCTATGCGGACAAGGAGTGAGTGCGGCGTTCGACGTGGACCGGCTGTCAGCAGCCGTCCCAGCGGTGGTTCGCCAGATCTGCCCTGTCCCCGCGGAAACGGACGCCCTCGGACAGCAGGCGCTGGCGTTGCTCGGTGTACAAGTGCTCGGCGAGGGTGCCGTTCGCCCGCAGAACCCGATGCCAGGGCACCGAGCCGTCGTCGAGGGCGAGCACCCTGCCGACGATCCGCGGTGAGGACGCCCCGACGAACTCGGCGACGTCGCCGTAGGTCATCACCCGACCGGCCGGTATCGATTCGACGCACGCGAGGATCCGCTGCGCCAGCGTGTCCGTCCCGGAGTCGGCGTGAGATCGTGACGGCATGCCGACACCTTCGCATCTCGAGGTGACCAGCGAGGACGGCACCGTGCTCGGCGCTGACGTGATCGGAACCGGCCCGACGCTGTTGCTGGTGCACGGTGGCACGGCCGACCGGACCCGGTGGGCACCCCTCGTACCGCTGCTCGAGGATGAGTTCAGCTGCGTGCTGATGGATCGCCGTGGCCGCGCGACGAGCACGCGCGAAGCGGCCGACTACGCGATCGAGCGCGAGGGCGAGGACGTCCTGGCGATGCTCACCGCACTCCCCCGCCCGGCGATGGTCTTCGGGCATTCGTACGGCGCCAGCGTGACCACGACGGTCCTCGACCGGTTGCCGGCCGACGCAGTCGTGCTGTACGAGCCGCCGTTCGACACCGCGGGCCACGAGATGATCCCGGCCGCCCTGCTCGAGCGCTGGGCGGGCCTGCTGGCCGACGGCCGGCGTGAAGAAGTGCTCGAGAGCTTCTACCGCGACGTGCTGCGCTTCGACGACCCGGCGATCGACGCGTTGCGCCCACTACCCATGTGGCAGGCGCGCGTGGCCGCGGTCCACACGGTCGTGCGCGAAGGCGACGCCGTGCGCGCCCTCCGGCCCGCGCCGGTGCGGCCGGCGATGCCGGTGCGGATCCTGCTCGGCGAAGTCACCACCCCTGCGCTCGCCGCATCGACACGCGCGGCCGCCGAACTGATCGAGGGCAGCGAGCTGACCGTGCTCCCCGGCCAGGGTCACGTTGCGATCGACTCCGCGACGGAACTGGTGGCGCAGCACGTCCGCGAGACGTGGGCGCGCGCAGCGTCATGAGCGTGCCGAGCCGGCTGCCCATCGTCCAGGCTCCGATGGCCGGCGGTCCGTCCACGCCGGAGCTGGCCGCCGCCGTCAACGGCGCCGGCGGGTTCGGTTGCCTCGCGGCCGGCTACCTGTCCCGCGATGCGCTCGCCGCCGACCTCGACCGCACCCGGTCACTGACGAGCGAGCCGATCGGCGTCAACCTGTTCGTGCCCGGCACCGACGACGCGGACACCGACGAGATCGCCCGCTACGCGGCCCGGCTCGAGCCGGAGGCGGCGCGGTTCGGCGCGCAACTCGGCCGGCCCGACTGGGACGACGACGACTACCCGGCGAAGGTCGATCTGCTCACCCGATCCGGCGTGCACCTGGTCAGCTTCACCTTCGGCTGCCCGGCACCGGAGGTCGTCCGCGCCCTCCAGCAGGGCGGCGCCGTCGTGGCGGTCACGGTGACCGGCGCGCACGAAGCGCAGCGCGCGGCGGCGGCCGGGGCATCGGCACTCGTCGTGCAGGGCACCGAGGCCGGCGGCCATCAGGGCACGTTCGACGGGGCCGAGCCGAACACCACACCGCTACTCGAGGCGTTGGCGGCCGTCCGGGCCGCCGTCGACCTCCCGATCATCGCGACGGGCGGCATCATGACCGCCGCCGACGCCGCCGATGCGCTGCACGCCGGGGCCGGCGCCGTCCAGGTCGGCACCGCCTTCCTGTGCACGCCGGAGGCGGCGACCTCGGCGCCGTACCGCACGGCCCTGCTCGAGCAGCGCTACGCCGACACCATGATCACCCGCGCGTTCAGCGGGCGCTGGGCGCGCGGGCTGGCCAACCGATTCGCCCGCGAGCACGCCGACGCGCCGGCCGGCTATCCGCGAGTGCACTACCTGACCCGCCCGCTGCGCGCAGCAGCGACGCGCGCCGGCGACCCGGACGTGCCGAACCTCTGGGCCGGCACGGGCTGGCGGCGGGTGCGCAGCGAGCCGGCCGCCGCGGTGGTCGCGCGGCTCGCCGAAGGGCTCTAGTTCTTCGGCGTCCAGTTCGGGTCGCGACCGGTGAGGCCGAGCAGCTTGTCCAGGGTCGACGCATCGTCGGGAACCTCGACCGGCGCGGCGAACATGCCGCTGCCCGCCAGCATGTCGGCCATCCCGGTCGCCATCGGGTACAGCACCTCGACGACGTCCTCCGGCAGCGGCTCGTCACCGCTGTAGCCGATCGCCTTGCCCAGATCCCACGCGTGCACGATGTGGTCGAAGATCATCTCGCCGAGGTAGTCGCGCATCGGCGTCGGCCCGCGCGAGAGGGAAGCGGTGCGCTCGAGCACGCCCTCCTCCTGGACGGCATCCGCGCTCTTCACGGATGCGGTCTCCCACGCCTTCACGCGGTCGTCCCCGGCTGCGTGCTCTGCGGACTCGACGATCTTGCCGGCCGCATCGAGGTCGTGACCGTGCGCGAGCGGCGGCAGCCACCAGTTCTCGTCGAGCAGGTGCCCGAGCAGGGCCGACACGTCCCACTCGGTGTTCGGCGTCGGCAGACCCAGCTGGTCGGCGCCGACGGCGCGGACGCGGGCTCCGAATGCGCGCTGGGCGGACAGGAACATCTCGACCATGGGATCCATATTCGCTGTTCTACCCCTTGTCGGGGCTCAGTAGATAGGCAGAGTTCTGTCGATCTGATGAACCCAGGCCGTGACGCCGCCCTGAACGTGCACCGCGTCGGAGAACCCGGCCCGCTTGACCGCGGCGAGCGTCTCGGCCGAGCGGACGCCGGTCTTGCAGTACATGACGATCTGCTTGTCCTGCGGCAGCCCGGAAAGCGCGTCGCCGCGCAGGATCTCGTCCTTCGGGATCAGCGTGGCGCCGGGGATGCTGACGATCTCCCACTCGGCCGGCTCGCGCACGTCCACCAGGAAGATCGGCTTGTCGGAGTCGATGAGGTCCTTCAGCTCCTGTGCGGTGATCGTCGAGCCCGCCGCGGCCTCCTGGGCCTCCTCGGAAACCACCCCGCAGAATGCCTCGTAGTCGATGAGCTCGGTGACCGTCGGGTGCTCACCGCACACCGCGCAGTTCGGGTCCTTGCGGACCTTGATCTTGCGGTAGGTCATCTCCAGCGCGTCGTAGACCATCAACGAGCCGAGCAGCGGCTCACCGATGCCCGCGAGCACCTTGATCGCCTCGGTGGCCTGGATCGAGCCGATCGAGGCGCACAGCACGCCGAGCACGCCGCCCTCGGCGCAGGACGGCACCATG
>JAVHVB010000080.1:0-5508 GCA_032160775.1 Pseudonocardiales bacterium
CATCCGCCGCTGCTTCGGCGAGTGGCGGGCCGGTCAGGAGGCTGGCCTGGACACCGCGCTGCTGGTCGTCACCGAGCTCGTGACCAACGCCGTCCGCCACGGACGCTCGACGGTGACCCTCGCCGTCACGGTGAACGACGACCGCGTGCTCCTCGAGGTGCAGGACGAGAGCACCGGCGTCCCCACGGTGCGCCACCCGGGGTGGCAGTCGCTCGGTGGCCGCGGCCTGCTCCTCGTCGACGCCATGGCGACGAGCTGGGGAGTCCGTCCCACACCGGCCGGCAAGGTGGTCTGGGCGGAGCTGCCCGCACCTGCTCACATGTTGGAGCCGTCCGGCGGGGTCCCATCGGGCAGGGCCGGCGCCGACCGGCTGCCGGAGGCGGCGGAGTGCCGGTCGGCACCGAGCGTGTAGGCGGTCATCGACAGCGACCCGTAGGCGTAGCCGTCCACGAGCACGTCCACGCCGTCGCTCGCGGCGCCGGCCGCTCCGGCGAGGTAGAGCAGCGGGATGAAGTGGTCGGGCGTGGGCACCGCGCTGCGGAAGTCGCGGTGCCCGTCCAGCCGGGCGGCCTCGGTCGGGTCGGTGAGCATGCGGTCCTTGGCATCCTCGTCGAAGCGCCGCGCCCAGTCATAACCCTCGTCGACCAGCGCGCCGTCCATCCCGCCGAGGTTGTGTACGACGTTCCCGCTCGCCACGATCAGCACGCCGCGCTCGCGCAGCGGCGCCAGCTTCGCGCCGAGCTGGAGGTGATAGTCGAAGTCCTTGTCCGCATTGATCGAGAGCTGCACGACCGGGATGGACGCGTCCGGGAACGCATGGACCAGCACCGACCAGGTGCCGTGATCGATGCCCCAGCTGTCGACATCGGCGCCCACCCAGGTCGGGTGCACCGTGTCGCTGATCTCCTCGGCGAGTTCCGGCAGGCCGGGCGCCGGGTACTCGACGTCGAACAGCTCCGGCGGGAACCCGAAGAAGTCGTGGATCGTGCGCGGTCGCGGCATCGCGGTCACCGCGGTCGCATTGATGTACCAGTGCGCGGACACCACCAGGATCGCCCGCGGTCGCGGCACGGCAGCGCCGAAGGCGCGCCACGCCGACGTGTAGCGGTTGACTGCCAGCGCGTTCATCGGGCTGCCGTGGCCGAAGAACGCCGCCGGCATCAGCTCGCTTCCGGTCGTCACGCCTCAACCCTGTTCCGTCCGGCCCTGCGCGGCAACCCCGGTGGAGCCGAACGGCTCAGCGGCCGGCGCGGGCGGTGCTGTCGCGGATGACGAGCTCCGCCCTGATCCGCGGCGGGCGCACGGACTCACCGGCGATCAGCCGCTTGGCCAGCCGCGCCGCCGCCCGACCCTGGCCGAACAGGTCGTGCGCCACCGTCGTCAGCGACGGCGCGGCCTCCGCTGCCGCGGGGATGTCGTCGAAGCCGGCGACCGACAGCCGGCGCGGCACCTCCAGCCCGGCGTCCTGCGCCGCGTCGAGTACGCCGAGGGCGAGGATGTCGGTGACCGCGAACAGCGCGGTCGGTCGAGTGCGCTTGGGCGATCGGAGTAGCTCGGCCACCGCGTCGCGGCCGGCCGGCCGGCTGTTGTCTCCCGCGCACAGCACGCTGATCTCGCCACCCCCGGCGCGTATCGCGGCGCGGAAGCCGTTCACCCGCTCGCCGAAGATCGGCCGCACCCGTCCGGCGCCGGCGTCGGTGACGGTGGTCAGCACCGCGCACCGCCGGTGGCCGAGTCCGAGCAGGTGTTCGGCCACCGCCGCGGCCGCGCGTCGGTTGTCGACACCCACCCGCGGCACGTGCGGCAGCCGTGGCGTGCCGACCGTCACGATCGGCACCTGCCGCTCCCGGGCCGCCGCGACAGCCGGGTCGGCGGGCGAGACCGAACAGAGGATCACCGCGTCGACCAGCGCGCTGCGCAGCTGTGATCCGCCGCCCACCGGCCGGGCCGGTACCAGGAGCAGGGCCGTTCCGGAGTCGCTCAGCTCGCTCGCGATGCCGTGCAGGATCGTCAGCAGCCCGGGGTCGGCGAACGCGTAGGGCAGCCGCTCGGTCAGCACGACGCCGATCGTGCCCGTGCGGCGCAGCCGGAGGGAGGCCGCCGTCGGGTCGGGGCCGCCGTAGCCGAGTTCGGCGGCCACGGTCAGCACCCGGGCGCGCGTCTCCGGCGCGAGCTGGTCCGGCCGGTTGTAGGCGTTCGACACCGTCATCCGGGAGACCCCGGCGGCCGCCGCGACCGTGTCCAGCGTCGGACGTTCACCGGTCATGCCATCGCCTCCCGGATCGTCGCGTGCCGCCCAGGCAGTTCTGCCCAGCACCAGGAATCCTAGGCCCTGTTGTATCGTTACAGAGAAGTTCGTCTGTATCGATCCAGAACACGGGTAGGCCCACTCCATGCAGCTCGCCATGATCGCCGCCGCCTCAGGCTATCTGGGCTCCGCCCTCGGCGTGGCGATGGTCGTCCCGCAGATCCTGCGCACCGTCCGCAACCGGCAGCTGCCTGGGGTCTCGGCGCTGTCCTGGGCGCTCACCGCGATCGCCTGCACGACCTGGTTGCTCTACGGCGTGCGGACGGCCGAACTCCCGCAGATCCCTGGCAACGTGCTGCTGGTCAGCGGTGCCGTGGCCGTCGTGCTGCTCGTTCCGTCCCGCAGTTCACGACGGCTACGGGCCCTCGGCCTGGTGGCCGCCGCCCTGCTCGTCGCCGTGCTTGCGGTCCTCGCTCCGCCGGCCGCCATCGGCACCGTCGGCGGCGCGATCGGTGTCGTGTCCGGCTTGCCGCAGCTGGTCCGGTCGGTTCGGCGGACGGCCGCCGTCTCCGCCGTCTCGGCGACGACCTGGGCGCTGCGGGTCGCGTCGCAGGGCTGCTGGCTGAGCTACGGCGTGATGCTCGGCGACTTGGTGGTGGTGTTCTCCGCGCTCTTCCTGCTGACCAACGCGCTCATCGTGCTGGCGCTCGAGACCGCACGCCGCCCGACCACGGTCGTCGAGCCGATTCCGGCGGTCGCGGAGCCCGTCGCGGCCTAGCCGCGGTCGGCCGCCTCACGCCTTGACCACGCGGCATGATCAAGGCATGTCGCGATTGCACGCACCGCGGGTGGCGGTGGTCGGCGCCGTGTTGGCCGACGGGACGACCGAGCAAGTGCGCCCGGATGTGACCCTGCTCGTGGACGACGGGGTGATCGCCGGCCTCTGGCTCGACGGCACCGGCCCGGATCCGGCGGGCCTCGACGCTCCGGTGATCGACGGCAGCGGTTCGACGATCGTCCCTGGGATGGTCGACTCGCACGCGCACCTGTCGATGCCCGGCGGCGCGCGATGGATCGAACGCGGACTCGACCCGACTCCGGAGTTGCTCGCCGTCGGCGAGGACAACGGCGAGGCGATGGTGCGTGCCGGCATCCGCTGGGCGCGCGATGTCGGCGCACCCCGGCGCGCCGATGCGGACCGCCGGGAGCGCGCGCTCAG
Organism: Pseudonocardiales bacterium; assembly: GCA_032160775.1. Taxonomy (GTDB): domain Bacteria; phylum Actinomycetota; class Actinomycetes; order Mycobacteriales; family Jatrophihabitantaceae; genus Jatrophihabitans. Next base: position 3,468 of record JAVHVB010000080.1, read on the forward strand.
CCTCGTCCTGCGCGACCGCTGGGCCGGGGCGCCGGAGCGGCCCTACGTCCGCGCCGCCGGCACCTGGATCGGGCTCGACGGCGCGTTGCCGCCGGGCCTGGCCATCGAGGTCGAGCACGGCGCGGATCTCGTCGACGCGGTCGCCGGCCAACTCGACGACGGCGCCGATCTGGTGAAGCTGTACCTGGACGGGCCGGACGCGGACACGGCACCGTTCACCGTCGACGAGGTGCGCGCCGCCGTGGCGCTCGCACACGGGCGCGGTGCCCGGGTGGCAGCGCATTCGAGCGTGTTGCCCGGCGCGCGGGTGGCGGCCGACGCGGCCGTCGACAGCATCGAACACGGGTTCACCCTCGACGCGGACACCGCGGCTGCGCTCGCCCGCAACGGCGTCACCCTGGTCTCGACCCTTGCCGTGCTGCGGTCGTGGCAGTCGTTCCGCACGACCACGCACAATGACCGGTTCTCCTCGGCCGACGGTGTCGCGAGGCTCGCCGAACGGCGCGAGCGCGGCGAGGCGAGCGTCCGGCTGGCCCGTGACGCCGGCGTGCCGATCGCCGCCGGATCCGACTTCGGCGGCGGCTCGCTGCGGGCGAACCAGCTCGCCTGGGAGGTGCAGGCGCTGGTCGAGGCCGGCATCGAAGCGCGCCTCGCGCTCGCGGCGGCCACCTGGCGCGGCGGTGAGCTGTACGGCGATCCGGACGCCGGCCGGCTGCGGGTCGGCGGCCCGGCACATTTCAGCCTCGTCCACGGCGATCCGCTCGTCGATCCCACCGCGCTCTGGCGGGTCTGGCTCACCCGCTGACCGGCGGGCCGGGTCCCTGTCGGCGCTGTCGGCCGCTGTCGGCGCTGTCGGCCTTGTGCCCGAGCAACCTTCGGCGGACCCTCGGCGTCAGTAACAGCGGAGGTGCCATCATGCGCACAGTTGTCCGAGCACTATTGACCGTCGTCCTGGCCGCCGGAGCGGCCGTAGGAATCGGCGTCGCGCCCTCGGCCGCGGCGTTGCCGGCCTACGTCTGCGGCACGATGTCCGGTGGCTCGAACACGGTCCACTCGCACATCACCGGCGTCAGCGTCGGCCGGCACGCGAGATTCGACCGGTTCGTCGTCACGTTCAGTACCCAGCGGCTGCCGCACTGGCGCATCACGCCGAAGACGAGCGCGACGTTCACCCGCGATCCCAGCGGGACGCCGGTAAGCCTGCTGGGCGGCGCCGGGCTCAAGGTCGTGCTGCACAGCGCGACCGGCGTCGGCACCTACCGCGGGCCGGCGGACTTCCGCACCGGGTTCCCGCAACTGCGCGAAGCGCGCCGGATCGGCGATTTCGAGGGATACGTGAGCTGGGGGCTCGGGCTCGACCATTCGTCCTGCAAGCGGGTGTTCACGTTGATGAGCCCGACGCGCCTGGTCGTCGACGTGCCGCACTGACCCGGCGGGCCTACTCGAACAAGGCGTCCAGTTCCGGTGCGGCGATCGGGCCGCCGGTTGCGGCCAGTTCGAGCGCGCGCGCCGGCCGCGGCAGCTGGACGACGTCCATCGTCGCCACCGCCTCGTCGGTCAGGAACCGGGAGGCCGGCGCGTAGCTGTGCCGGTCATCGCGGCCGTAGCGGTGGTGCGGCATCCGCAGCGGCGTGTAGACGGCCAGCTCGTCGCGGGCGCGGGTGACCGCTACGTAGAACAGCCGGTGCTCTTCCGCCAGTCCCTCGTCGGTGGACAACGCCATGTCGGACGGGAACGCGCCGTCGACCGCGTGCAGCACGTGCACCCGCGGCCACTCCAGCCCCTTGGCCGAGTGCACGGTGCTCAGGGTGAGGAAGTCCTCGTCCAGGTGCGGCGGCTTCGCGTAGTCGCTGGTGCTCGCGGCAGGATCGAGGGTCACCTCGGCGACAAAACCGGCGAGGTCGGTGCTGCTCGCGGCTGCGCCGGAGAGCCGGTCGATGTCGACGAGGCGGACGGCGTGGTCTGGGTAGCGGCGCCGGATCAGCGGTGCCAGCAGCGCGACACACTGCTCGACCACCCCGGCGGCCGCAGGCTGCTCGCG
>JAVHVB010000081.1:0-3162 GCA_032160775.1 Pseudonocardiales bacterium
GCGATGGAGCTGATCGACGAGCTGGAGCCGGTGCGCCGCAACGTCTACGGCGGCGCGGTCGGTTATCTCGACGCGGCCGGCGACCTCGACATGGCCATCGCGATCCGCACCGCCGTCATGCGCGACGGCAAGGCCTATGTCCAGGCGGCGGCCGGCATCGTCGCGGACAGCATCCCGGCCAATGAGGAGCAGGAGACGCGCAACAAGGCGCGCGCGGTGTTGCAGGCCATCGCCACGGCGGAGACGCTGCGCACCGTCTGATGAAGCGCAGTGCCCTCTACGCCGCCACGCTCGCGCTGGACCTCGTCGGCGCGGCCGGCGCCCTGCTGATCGCGAGTCGTGCCTGGCAGACGCTCACCCACGAACGCGGCGCCCCCTTCCCGACGATCACCCGGGAGGTCATCGGCCGCACCGTCGACGCCGCTCCGACCGCGCTCGCCCTCGTCGCACTTGCCGGGGTCGTGGCGGTGCTGGCCACGCGGGGGACGGTGCGCCGGGTCGTGGGCGCGGTCATCGCGCTGGCCGGCGTGGGACTGATCTGGCGCGCGTTGGCCTCGGCCGACCCGATCAGCGATACGCAGGCGCGCACGATCATGACCGGATTCGTGGACATCGGTTTTCCCGGTCCGACGGTCGAAACGCACCCGATCTGGCCGATTCTGACCGCCGTCTGCGGCGCGCTCGTCGCAGTGTCCGGCATCGTGATCGCCTGGCGGGGACACCGCTGGCAGGCCATGTCCGCGCGGTACGAGACTCCGCCGGCGCAAGCCACCGACCCGGCGAGGACCGCGGCGACGCTGTGGACGAAGCTTGATCGCGGTGAGGACCCCACCGACTGAGTGAACCGATCGGCTGGTTACCCTCGTCCACACACCGGCGGAACGGATCAACGGCAGGGGAGGCGGTCGGTGGCAAGCGTGTTGGCCGACATCGTCGCAGGCGTGCAAGAGGACGTCGCGGCGCGGCAGGCCGCCGTCCCACTGGACGTCATCAAGGAACGTGCCGCTGCTGCACCTGCGGCCGTCGACGCGCTCGCCGTCCTGCGTGCGCCCGGTGTCGGCGTCATCGCCGAGGTGAAGCGCAGCAGCCCGTCGCGGGGTTCGCTCGCCCGGATCGACGACCCGGCCGCGCTAGCTCGCCAGTACGAGGCCGGCGGCGCGCGGATGATCAGCGTGCTCACCGAGGAGCGGCGGTTCGCCGGTTCGCTGGACGACCTCGATTCGGTGCGCGCCGCGGTCCGCGTGCCACTGCTGCGCAAGGACTTCGTCGTCGGCTCGTACCAGGTGCACGAGGCGCGCGCGCACGGCGCGGACGCGGTGCTGCTGATCGTCGCGGCACTCGAACAGAACGTGCTGATCGGGCTGCGTGAGCGCATCGAGTCGCTCGGTATGACCGCCCTCGTCGAGGTGCACACCGAGGACGAGGCGTCCCGCGCGATCGACGCCGGCGCGCGGGTGATCGGGGTCAACGCGCGCGACCTGCACACCCTCGACGTCGACCGCTCGACCTTCGAGCGGATCGCTCCCGGCCTGCCGAGTTCGGTCGTGAAGGTCGCTGAATCCGGGGTGCGCGGACCGCTCGACCTCATCGAGTACGCCGCCGCGGGCGCGGACGCAGTGCTGGTGGGGGAGTCGCTGGTGACCGGCGCCGATCCCCGGCACGCGGTGGCCGAGTTGGTCACCGCCGGCGCGCATCCGGCAACGCCGCACCGCTCCCGTTAGGGAACGCGCAGCACCGAAACCGCCCACGCCGCGTCGTCGTGCCACGGGCGCAGGTCCCAGGTGGCGAACCGGTGCTCGAGGGCGAGCCCGGCAGTGACGCAGTCCGCGTCGAACGCGGCCACCGGGTAATCCCGGTCGGTGGCGAAGCCGACCACGACCACGCCGTCCACCCGCACGTGCGCGGCGACCCGGGCGAGCACCAGCGCCTCGGAGCCGGGGGTGACGAAGACAAGCACGTTGCCGGCCAGCACCGCCGCGTCGAACGGTTGCTCGCCGGCGAGATCCAGCGTCGCGAGGTCGGCGACCACGAACTGCGGGCCGGGGAAGTCGGCACGCGCCGCCTCGACGAGCGCCGGGTCGACATCCACGCCGACCACCGTGTGGCCGCGCGCGGCGAGCTCGCCGCTCACCCGGCCGGTGCCCGATCCGGCGTCGAGGACCCGCGCAGCGCGCGGCAGCATCGCGTCCAAGAATCGGGCCTCACCGGCGAGATCGGCACCGTCGGCGGCCATCGTGCGAAACCGCTCGATGTACCACGCGGCGTGGTCGTCATCGTGGTCGGTGAACCACCTCGGCCGGGCAGCGGGCATACCTCATTCTGCGGTACCGAGCACCAGACCCACCCGCTCGATGATCAGCAGGCAGAAATCGGCGTCCCAGCGCTGATTTCTCCCTGTAGATCATGCGGCCCGACACCTTTACAGCGCGCAGATCGCGGTACGCCCTACTGCGAGGAGCGCGACCACCAGCGCCGCTTCGGCCTGATCCGGGCGCCGTCCGCGGCGACCGGCGTGGGCACCAGGGCGCCGTCCGCGCCGAGCACCCATTCGTACTCGCCGCTTCCGAGTCCCTCGTCGAGCGCGCTCACCCACGGGGTGAACGCGTCGGCCACGGGCGGGGCCACCCGGTAGCCCGGGTTGGGACGGCGGCGGTTGTCGAGCGACGTGCTGCTCATGGCGATTCTCCCAACAGTCGGCCGGCACCGACGTGTATCTCCTAGAACGAGCCGTCGAGCTGATCGGTACGCTGGTCGCATGCATCCGGCAGGCGCACGCGACGGGCGATGGCACGGCTGACCGCAGCCACCCATCAATCAACCCCCGGAGCCCCGCATGTCCGAGACAGAGCCCGACCGCAGTGCGAACCCCGTCCCCGACGAGCGCGAGCGTCGCGTCCCTGACGAGCATGGTCATTTCGGCCCGTACGGCGGCCGGTTCGTCCCTGAGGCGCTCGTCGCCGCGATCGACGAGCTGACCGCCGCGTTCGAGGAGACCCGCACCGATCCGCAGTTCACCGCCGAGCTGGCCCGGCTGCACCGTGACTACACCGGCCGGCCGTCGCCGCTCACCGACGCGTCGAAGTTCGGTGAACACGCCGGCGGCGCGCGCATCCTGCTCAAACGCGAGGACCTCAACCACACCGGCTCGCACAAGATCAACAA
>JAVHVB010000082.1:0-3686 GCA_032160775.1 Pseudonocardiales bacterium
CGGCGTCGTCGGCAGCGAACCGCCGTGTCGTCCGCCGACCCTGCTTGCCGGCTGCGACGCCGGGGGCGTGATCTGCGTCCCGCCCGACCTCGGCGCGGCGGAGCCTTCAGTGGTCGAGGTGCATCCCGTGCAGATCACTCCGAACAGAGATATGGCGATCATTGCGGCGCGGGAAGGCCGACATGCCGGATGCCACTTTCCCATGACTCCCCCAACGTCGACTTTCCCGAGTCCGTAGCCCGACGCTAGGCCGCCACAGCGGGCCTGTCGGTGGGGTTAGCCCCACGGCCGGCGGATGGTGTCCCTCCACGCTCTACCCCGAGGCCGCCGCCGTAGGCTGACGGCGTGGCCGATCGGTTGATCTTTCAACTCGGCACCAACAACTGGCAGCGCGGCGGCGAGTACGCGCCCGGCTCCGGCATCCTGCACGAGTCGCACCACCACGCGTTCAACGCGCTGCCGGGCATCCGCGCCTACTCGATCTACCCGTCCCGGCGACAGCGGTTCGCGGACGAGGATGTGCACGTCTTCCCGCTCGAGCACGACATCCCGATCTGCGAGTCGGTGTCGCCGGTCAGCAGCTACCGCTGGCACGCGATGGCCCCGGCAGAGGTGGACGCCTACCGCCTGCGGCTGACCGACACCGTCGCGACCTGGATGGACGAGATCGAGGCGCGCACCGACGATCGGTTCACGCTGTTCATCGCGCATCACGCGTTCATGAACACGGTCGTCCTTCGCGATGTGAACCGGCGCAGGGTGGCGGCCGGCCGAGAGCGCGTCCCCCTGCTGTGTTTCGCGCACGGCACCGAGCTGAAGATGTTCCAGAACGAGCTGCGCGGCGACGACTCGGAAGAGTTCCCGGCGCGGTTCCTTCCGTTCATGCAGCGCGAGAGGATCTTCGACATCGCCGACCCGGATCACGGTGTCGACGTCGTCGCGGCGATCTCGACCGAGCAGGTGGACGCGCTGCTCGATGTCTTTCCCGAGTTCCCCCGCGATCGCGTGGTGCTGTCCCCCAACGGCTACAACCAGGACGTCTTCCAGCCGCTGCCCGCGGGCGCGGACCCGGCCGCGGTGCTGGCCGGGTTCCGCACCCAGCCATTGGCCGGCAGCGACCGCGAGCCCGAGCCGGTCGCGCCGCCGGACGGATTCGACGCCGTCGTCGTCTTCTGCGGCAAATTCGCGGACTGGAAGCGGCTGGACGCGTTGCTGCGCGCCGCGGCAGCCTACGAGCAGCAGCAGCGCCGGATCCTCACCCTCGTCGTCGGCTCGGGTCCGCCCGAGGCGCAACGCGCCGTGCACGAGCTGACGACTGAGCTCGGCCTGCGCCGCACCTACTTCCTCGGGCCGCGGCCGCAGGACGAACTGGCCACCCTGTTCGGTGTCGCCGACGTCGCCTGCTTCCCGTCCTACCGCGAGCCGTTCGGGCTGGTGTTCATCGAGTGCATGGCGTGCGGGACCCCGGTGATCGGCGCAGACTCCGGCGGGCCGCGCGACTTCGTCACCGCCGAGGTCGGCACGCTGGTCCCGGAGACCGACGACCGGGCCGAACTTGCCGCGTCGCTGGCCGATGCGATCACCGCAGCCCTCGACGCAGACTGGAAGGCCACCCGTGGGCCGGTCGCCGCGCGCTACGCCCGCGAGCGGTTCAGCGTGACCGGCCAGGTCGCGCACCTGCTCGCCGAGGTCGACCGGCTCACGTCCTGACCCGGTGCCGGCTCGCCGTGACACCGGCCACCGTGACCACCACGATGTAGGTGTGAGCGATCTCCAGTTCGGCGCGGACGCACCGCTGTTGCACGTCATGTCCACGATGCGGGCGATGCGCCGGCTCAAACCCGACCCGGTGCCGACCGAACTCATCGAGCAGCTCATCACCGCGGCGAGCTACGCGCCCAGCGGCGGGAACAATCAGACGTTCTCGTTCGTCGTCGTCACCGACCGCGAGCAGATCGCCAAGCTCGCACCGGTGTGGCGACGGATCGTCGACTGGTACACGACGACCCAGACGGCGCCGGAGCACATGGACGCCGACGCATGGCGGCGCACCCTCGGCGCGCTCGAGCACCAGGCCGAGCACTTCGAGGACACCCCAGTGCTGATCGTCGCGTGCTACGAACTCCGGAGCGCTGCCGCCCGGATGATGCGTACCCTCGACAAGCAGCGCGCCGGCCTGCGCAGCCTCGGCCCGCGGCACACCGCCGCGCTCGTCCGGAACTCGCCCCGGTTCCTGTCGACCGGCGAGTCGGCATCGATCTACCCGGCCGTGCAGAACCTGCTGCTGATGGCGCGAGCGCTCGGGCTCGCGGCAACCCTCACGACCTGGCACGTGGTGTTCGAGCACGAGGTGAAGGCGATTCTCGGCATCCCGCGGCACGTGCACACCTACGCGATCGTCCCGGTGGGCTGGCCGGCCGGCCGGTTCGGCCCGGTGTCCCGGAAGTCGGCGACCGAGAGCATCCACTGGCAACGGTGGTGAGCTCGGACCGCTAGGAATCCGCAAGTCCCTGCGCCTACCTTGACCACCGCGAGGCAGGGAGGTGGCGATGAAGAGCAGCTACGCGGCACCGGTGGACGACTTCTTGACGGCGATCGAGGATGCGGCCGTCACGAGGTGCGACGCCTGGGCGAACGACTGCCTGCTGGACGCGACGGTGCCGAACCGGCGCTTCCGCAGGCGTGGCGCAGACGAGATCCGAGCGGTGTACGCGGAGTGGTTCGCCCACCCGAACACCCTGGTCGGGGTGCGTCGATGGCCGATCCCGGAGGGCGAGATCATCGAGTACGTCCACCGGTTCACCGGCCCTGAGGGTCCGCGCGAGGCACACCATCTGCACGTGCTCGAGGTGGCGGACGGCCGGATCGTCGCGGACACGGTCTTCTGTGGTGGCCAGTGGTCGGACGCACAGCGTGCCGAGATGGACGGCGCGTGACGCGTGCCCTATCGGGGCGCCCGTCAGGACGAAACAGTTCCGTCCATGACACCATCGCGGGGTGAGCGCACCGGACGGCGACAAGGCGCAGAGCGCTGCGCCCTCGACCGGGCCAAAGCGCGAGGTCGACCCGAGGATCACCCGCGGCGGGCTGAAGCCCAGCACCAAGTTCAAGCTCATCCTGTTCGTCGTGATCACCCTGCTCGGGGTGTCCTTCGTCGCCGCGAAGTACGTGGGACTCGCGAAGTACGTCACCGGCGACGACAGCTGCACGGTCACCGCGGATTTCCCGGACTCGGGCGGCATCTTCACCAACGCCGAGGTCAGTTACCGCGGGGTGACGGTGGGCCAGGTGGGCACCCTGCACTTGATCAAGGGCGGCACGCGGGTCGATCTGAAGCTGGACAACTGCTCGGACCCGGACATCCCGAAGAGTTCGATCGCGACGGTCGCCGATCGCTCGGTCGTCGGCGAACAGTACGTCGACATCTCACCGCCGCCCGGGACGAAGGGCGACGGCGCCCCCTTCCTGCAGTCCGGCGACGGCGTCGGCAGCATCACCACCAACCGGATCCCGACCGCGACGCAGACCCTGCTCATCGACCTCGACCGGCTGTTCCGCTCCGTCCCACTGGACGCGCTGCGCACCACCATCGACGAGCTCGGCAAGTCCGTCGCCGGCCGTGGTAACGATCTGGGCCGGCTGCTGGACGCGACCGATGCCTTCATCGGCGCCGCCAGCCAGTCGGA
>JAVHVB010000083.1:0-10042 GCA_032160775.1 Pseudonocardiales bacterium
TGATCAAGGACAACGGGCTCGGCTTCGGCTACGACCTGGGTACTGCGGAGATCGGGCACGTCTTCACCATCACGCTGAACCTGGGCTCGATGGTGCCGCGCGCCGTGTGGGGGTGGGCCGACCCGGCCGCGAATGCGGTAACCCGGTCGCCGGTGGGCGGCGGCAACTGGAACCTGACGTTGAATCTCAAGCCGGTGCACCGGCTCAGTTCCTGCCTGCTACCGCCGCCGGACTTCATATTGACCTGCCCGCACACCGCGGCGCCCGACAACGAGGTCCACGCGCAGATCTACGGCGATGTCAACGATGCCTCGTGGTGGGGCGACACCGCCGACATGCACGATCAGCTAATGGGCCTCAACTCGTTCACGAACGTCGACTACACCTATGAACAGCCGGACATCACGATCGACCCGGTGACCGGCGCGGCGACGATGACGATTCCGATGGCCAATGCGCACGAGGACGCCGCGCACAACACGTTCCTCGGCTTCCAGAAGATCCGGCTGCCGAACCGGATGCTGCGCGACGTGTACGGCATCCCGGCGCCAGAAACGATGACCCCGGACAGTTTGGCGAGCTCGGTTTCCGGTGGCGTCGGCACCGTGCACACCTATCAGGAGGCCGGCGACGACGCGATGCACGTAGACGTCTCCGACGTGACCTTCTCGCTGCACCGGCTGAAGGTGAAACGCGGGACGATCGTCCCCACCCGGCCGACCAACGTCCGAGCCCGCCGCACTGCCGACCACCGCGCCCGGATCGCCTTCACCGGTAGCAGCCCGCGCGGTGCGCGCGTCAGCGGCTACGAGGTGCACTGCACGACGTCCGGCGGTGGCGTCGGCGTGGCAACCACGACGCCCAGCACGGTGGTGGTCGTACCCGGCCTGACCAAGGGTGCCCCCTACACCTGCCAGGTCCGCGCCCGGTCGAAGGCCGGACCGAGTCGATGGAGCGACAAGGTTCTCGTGCGCCGCAGCCCGAGCTGACGCCGCTCTCGAGTCATCGTGCGCCGAGGCCGCGGGCGAGCAGCAGCTGCCGCGTTCGCGCGCCGGTCTTGGCGAGGATCGATTTCACATGGTCGGTCGCGGTGTGCTCGGAGACGACGAGCCGGGTGGCGATCTCCTTGGTGTCCAGGCCGGCGCCGAGCAGCGCGAGTACCTGCGACTCGCGCTCGGACAGGCCGGCTGCCCGGCCGTAGACGTCCATCCGCTCGGCCGGCGTGCTCGGCTCGATGGAGACCGCGATGTCCTGCGCAAGCCGGGACGCCTTCACCGTCACCCAGCGGCTGCCGCCGAGATGGACCCTCGACCACGGCGGCCCCACCGGGGTTTCCTCCTCGGCCGCGAGCAGGGCCGCACCCACGTTGTAGACGGCCGCGGGGATAGGGGCCATCGGCTCGTCCGGCGGGTTGAGCCGGAGCAGCGCCTCGGCCGCCGCCTCGGTCTGGCTGCGCACTTGCAGGTCCGGCCCGAGGACCACGACGGCCGGGCCGAGCGGCATGAGCTGGTGATCCGGATCGACGAAAGTGCGCGCGACGGCCCGCCGCAGCCCGGCGGTGACCGGGCCCGCGAGCGCGCTCAGCGTGGACAGCTCTCCCGCGGTGAAGTCCGGACCACCCACCCGCCACAGATCCAGGACCCCCCAGCAGCCGTAGCGGTCGCCGAAGGCCACGGTCGCGGTGTCGGTCACGCCCAGCTCGCGCTGGGCGTGCAGCCAGAGCAGCGACTCCTGCGGGTGTCCCCCGGTCACACCCTGCAACGAGACCGCTCCCGCGTCCGCTTCGAGAAGCCGGTCCCAGCGGAAGGCGGTGGTCAAATAGCGCCAGCGGATGAGGTCGGCCAACTTCGGCCACGGGAGCATGGGGACGTCGGCCAGGGGCGAGGTCGCCACCAGGCTCGCCGGATCGAGCAGCGGGAAGTTGTACGCGTCGAACGGCACCGCCGTGTGCAGCGCGGCCATGACCTGTTCGCGCAGCTGCTTCGCGCCCTCCGGTGCGGCGCACGACCGCTCGACCCGGGCCAGCAGGTCCCGAGTTCCGGCCACCGGCACAGCCTAAGCGCCGATGTCGGCCATACTCCCGGGATGACGGGGGACACATCCTGGCTCGACTCGATGCCGCAGACCTATGACCAGTGCCTGCGGACCGCGGTCTTCGGGCCCTACGCCGAGCACGTCGCCGCTCGGCTCCGCGAGCTTGCGCCGGACACGCTGCTCGAGATCGCCGCCGGCACCGGCATCGTGACCCGGGAGCTTGTCAACGCGCTGCCGAACGCAGCGATCATCGCCACCGATCTGAACCCGGCGATGGTTGCCCACGGCGCCCAACAGGTTCCGGGCGCCGAGTGGCGGGTCGCCGACGCCCAGGTGCTGCCCTTCTCCGACGGCCAGTTCGCCGCGCTGGTCTGCCAGTTCGGAGTGATGTTCTTCCCGGACCGGCCGGCGGCGTTCGCCGAGGCGGCCCGGGTTCTGCAACCGGGTGGCACGTTCGTCTTCACCACCTGGGACCGGATCGAGTATTCGGAATTGTCGGCGCAGATCGAGGCGGCGGTCGCCCGGCTGCTTCCCGAGCGCCCGCCGGACTTCCTGTCCCGCATCCCGCACGGCTACGCCGATCCCGACCAGGTACGTCGAGACGTCGCCGGCAGCGGCCTGGAGATCACCGCGTTCGACCGGGTGGTGCTGCGCGGCTCGGCCGAATCCGTGGCCGCGATGACCCGGGGTTTCTGCCTGGGCAGTCCGTTGCGCTTCCAAATCGCCGCACTCGGCGATCCGGCCGAGATCGCCGAGCGGGCCGCCGCTGAGCTGACCGATCGGTACGGCACCGGACCGGTGGACGGCTCGATGGCCGCGTTCGTCGTCACCGCCCGCACGTAGCGACGCGGACACGGTGTCTGGGATACCGTCAGTACACCGAATGACCCGGAGGTGGACATGCCGGTCGAGCATGTTGATGTCCTGATCGTGGGAGCCGGCGTCTCCGGCGTCGGGGCGGGCTGCCATCTGGCGCGCAACTGCCCGGACAAGACCTATCTGCTGCTCGAGCGACGCGAGCGCATGGGCGGCACGTGGGATCTGTTCCGCTACCCCGGCGTCCGGTCCGACTCGGACATGTTCACCTTCGGCTACAACTTCCGGCCCTGGAACGCGACCCAGGTGCTGGCCGACGGCCCCGCCATCCGCGAGTACGTCGAGGAGACCGCCGCCGAGTACGGCGTCGACGAGCACATCCGCTACGGGATGCACGTGCTCAAAGGCAGCTGGTCCAGCGAGACCGCACGCTGGACCGTCGAGGTCCGCGATGCGGCGACCAAGCGGCGCAAAAAGTTCACCGCCAACTTCCTGATCGCGTGCACCGGCTACTACGACTACGACAGCGGGTTCCGACCGGAGTTCCCCGGCGAGGCGGACTTCACCGGCACGGTCATCCACCCGCAGTTCTGGCCCGAGGACCTCGACTACCGCGACAAGCGAGTGGTGATCATCGGCAGCGGCGCGACCGCGGTCACGCTCGTGCCGGCGATGGCCGCGGACGCGGCCCACGTGACCATGGTGCAGCGCTCCCCGACCTATATTCTGACGCTGCCCGCGGAGGACAAGATCTCCGAACTGCTCTGCAAGGTGCTGCCCGACGACACCGTGTTCCGGCTGGCCCGGCGACGCAACGTGCTGCTTCAGCGCGGGCTGTACAAGCTGTCCCGATCGCGACCCGCGCTCGTCCGCAGCCTGATGATCAGGCTGGCCGGCCGGCAGTTGCAGGGCGCGTCGGACATCGCGCATTTCACGCCGCGCTACAACCCATGGGACGAGCGCCTCTGCGTCGTGCCGAACGGGGACCTGTTCCGGGTGGTGCGCGAGGGCCGGGCGGACATCGTCACCGACCACATCGAGCGCTTCACCGCGACCGGGCTCAAGCTCGCCTCCGGCGACGAACTCGAGGCCGACATCATCATCACGGCGACCGGGCTGAACGTGCAGATGATGGGCGGCGCCGAGGTCGAGATCGACGGCGAGCCGCTGGACGTGGCCAGCCGGGTCACCTACAAGAGCACCATGCTCGAAGGCGTGCCCAATGCGATTCTCGTGTTCGGCTACACCAACGCGTCGTGGACCCTCAAGGCCGACCTCGCCAGCGAATACGCGTGCCGGCTGATCAATCACATGGACGCGCACGGCTACCGCCAGGTCGTCGCCAACGCGACCGACGCCGATCGCGGCGACGGATCCGGCTCGGTGCTGGACGCACTCAACTCGGGCTACGTGCGGCGTGCGGCGGGCAAGCTGCCACTGCAAGGCGCTCGCGGCCCCTGGGTGGTGCGCCAGGACTACCTGCGTGACGTCCCGGTGCTGCGCCACGGCCCCATCGACGACGGTGTCCTGCAGTTCAGCCGGGAGCCGAAGCAGGCGGCCGCCCGGCCCAGGGTGCCTGCCTGACCAGCACCATCACCCGCCCGTTCGGGCATTCTGTTGATCTTCGGAACGCAGCACGCTTTGGGGACACGGGACCGACCGATTCCCGGTGACGAGGCGGAGGCGGCGATGGCCACCATTCTGAAGCAGGGCGCGCACGGCGCGGAGGTCGAGCAGCTGCAACGCATGCTGCACCAGGCCGGCTACTTCGGCGGTGACATCAACGGCGACTTCGAGTGGCGCACCCACGTCGCGGTCACCAAATACCAAGAGGCGGCCGGGCTGCACGCCGACGGCGCGGTCGGCGCCGACACGTGGGCCAGCCTGCACGCCGCCGCCGGCCCGGAAACCGGGCTGCGCAGCCAGGAGCATGTGCACGACTACGTCGATTCGGCCTACGGCACGCTGCACAGCTCGATGGACCCGCGAGCGCGCCTCGACCAGCTCATGCACGCAAGCCTCCAGGAGCTGGGCGAGCTGGGCGTACCGGTGCCGGACTACGACTTCGACCCGTCGTTGTCCGGCACCAACACGCTCGCCAAGTTCGTGGCCAGCCCCACCAAGTGGCACATCGCCGTGAATCCGGACCGGTTCGCCGAGAACGTCATCGAGCACCTGAACGAGCAGCAGCTCGGCGAGATCGCGAACACGATCTACCACGAGACGCGGCACTGCGAGATGACATTCCGGGAGGCGCGTGCGCAGGCCGGCCTCGGGCACGACGCCGCCGCGCTGGTGACCGCCATGCACATCCCGCAGCACATCGCGGACTCGGCCGCGGGCAGCCCGATCACCCAATCCACGGCGGACGGCGCCTCGGACGAGGCGATCGCCGGGTACGAGAGCTTCTACGGCACCGGCGCCGCGGCGACGCACGCCACCTACGCCAGCGGTGACTACCAGTCCTACCGGCAGCTCTACGAGGAGGCCGACGCGTTCGAGGCCGGCCGGGAGGTCGAGGTCGCATGGCGGCACGAGGGCGGCGTCCGCGGCACGGTCGAGCTGCACGACCACGGCGACGACGTCAGCTACTTGCAGCGCGGGCTGACCCACTTGGGCTTCTTCCACGACACAGTCAGCGGCACCTTCGAGCAGAGCACGCACGACGCGGTCGTCGCGTTCCAGGCGCACTACAACATGCACCAGGACGGCAGATGCGGCGAGCTCACCTGGGCGCAGCTCGCTGCCGTCTACAGCGAGTAGCCGCCGCACGGGAAGCCGCGACACGTTGCTAGCGTGCGGCGGGTGGACCCACAGCTGCCCCCAGGCCTCGACAAGACCCTCGGCTTCACCTACGAGGAGTTCACCGCCGACCGGGTGGTCCTGGGCTGGACGGTCGCCGAACAGCACCTCCAGCCGTACGGCATCGTGCACGGCGGCGTCTACTGCGCCGCCGTCGAGTCGAGCGCCAGCATCGCCGCCGCCATCTGGTACGGCGACCGCGGCAAGGTTGTCGGGGTCATGAACCACACCAACTTCCTGCGCTCCGCGGGCGCCGGCACCCGGGTGACCGCGACCGCCACCCCGATCCACCGCGGCCGGCTCCAGCAGCTGTGGCAGGTCGAGATCACCGACGCGCAGGGCAAGCAGCTGGCCCGGGGCGAGGTACGGCTGCAGAACCTTCCGGCGGCGGACGTAGCTACCGCGCAGTAGGGTGCCAGCCATGTCCGACGCCGAGAACGCCGTATTCACCGCACCGGGCGCCGACCCGCTCGAGCTGCCGATCCGGACCGTGACCGAGGGCAACGACGGCGCCGAGATCGCGAAGGTGCTGTCCACGACCGGCCTGGTCACCTACGACCCGGGATTCGCGAACACCGCCTCGTGCGCGTCCGAGATCACCTACATCGACGGTGACGCCGGCATCCTGCGCTACCGCGGCTACCCGATCGATCAGCTCGCGGAGCACTCCACCTTTCTCGAGGTCAGCTACCTGCTCATCTACGGCGAACTGCCCAGCGCCGACCAGCTGTCCGCCTTCGAGGACAACATCCGCCGGCACACGCTGCTGCACGAGGGCATGAAGCGGTTCTTCGACGGCTTCCCGAGCGACGCCCACCCGATGCCGGTGCTCTCCTCCGCCGTCTCGGCGCTGTCGACGTTCTATCAGGATTTCCTGGACCCGTTCGACGTCGAGGACTTCGAGCTCTCGACGTACCGGCTGATGGCCAAGCTGCCCACCATCGCCGCGTACGCGTACAAGCAGAGCGTCGGGCAGCCGCTGCTCTATCCGGACAACTCGCTCGGTTTCGTGGAGAACTTCCTGCGGATGACGTTCGGGTTCCCGGCCGAACCGTACGAGGTCGACCCGGCCATCGCCCGCGCGCTCGACCGGCTGTTCATCCTGCACGCCGACCACGAGCAGAACTGCTCGACCTCGACGGTGCGGCTGGTGGGCTCGTCCCAGGCCAATCTCTTCGCGTCGGTGTCCGCCGGGATCAACGCGCTCTACGGCCCACTGCATGGCGGCGCCAACCAGTCCGTCCTCGAGATGCTCGAGCAGATCCGAACCCAGGGCGGGGACGTCTCGAGCTTCGTGGAACGGGTCAAGAACAAGGAGGACGGCGTCAAGCTGATGGGCTTCGGCCACCGGGTCTACAAGAACTACGACCCGCGCGCGGCCATCGTGAAGCAGTCGGCCGACGAAGTGCTTTCGGCGATGGGCAAGCGGGACCAGCTGCTCGACATCGCGATGGAGCTGGAGAGCGTCGCGCTGGCCGACGACTACTTCGTCTCGCGCAAGCTCTACCCGAACGTCGACTTCTACACCGGGTTGATCTACCGGGCGATGGGCTTCCCGACCAAGATGTTCACCGTGCTGTTCGCGATCGGCCGGCTGCCGGGCTGGATAGCGCAGTGGCACGAGATGATCAACGATCCGGAGACCCGCATCGGCCGGCCGCGCCAGCTGTACACCGGCGCACCGGAGCGGGCGTACCAGGCGATCGGGAAGCGGTAACCCGGCGGTGGTCCTGCGCGTCGTGATCGCCGAGGACTCGTTGCTCATGCGCGAGGGCGTGCGGCTGGTCATCGACCGCAATGCCGACCTCGAGGTCGTCGGCGACTGCGCCGATCTGCCGTCGTTGGAACGGCTTGTGGACGACGTGCAGCCCGACGTCGTGGTCACCGATGTGCGCATGCCACCGTCGCAGTCGGACGAGGGGATCCGGTTCGCCGTCGGGCTGCGGGCGAACCATCCGGGCATCGGCGTCGTCGTCCTGTCGCAGTACGCCGAACCGGCGTACGCCAACGAACTGCTCAGCGACGGCAGCGCCCGCCGCGCCTACCTGCTCAAGGAGCGGGTCAGCCAGCCGGACCAACTGGCACAGGCGATCCGGACCGTCGCCGACGGCGGGTCCGTCATCGACCACACGATCGTCGACATGCTCGTGTCGGCGTCCAGCAAGCAGCCGACCTCCCCGCTGGCCGGGTTGACGCCGCGGGAGATGGATGTGCTCGATCAGGTCGCCCAGGGCAAGAGCAATGTCGCGGTCGCGGCGGCACTGTTCCTGTCCGAGCGAGCGGTGGAGAAGCACATCAACGCGATGTTCGCGAAGCTCGGGCTGACCGCGACTCCGGACGTGAACCGGCGGGTCGTGGCGGTCCTGCTGCTGTTGTCCGAGCGCGGTGCCGCGCGGGGAAGCTAGCACCCTTGTCACCTACGGTGCCCGCGCGGACAGTGGAGCCGTGGTGGGCACCCAGGAGCCAGCGACCGGGACGGCGACGGTGGACGTGCTGATCGTCGACGACCAGCCGCCGTTCCGCGCGGTTGCGCGGACGCTCGTGTCGCTGCTCACCGGCTGGCGGGTCGTCGCCGAGGTCCAGAACGGCGTTGACGCGGTCGCCGCCGCGTTGCAGACCACGCCGGACATCGTCCTGATGGACATGAACCTTCCCGGGATGAGCGGCATCGAGGCCACCCGGCGGATCGTCGCAGCCCGGCCGGCAGTTCGGGTCGTGCTGCTGTCGACCTACGCCGCCGAGGATCTGCCCGCAGACGCCGCCGACTGCGGCGCGGCTGCGTACATCCACAAGGAGGACCTCACCCCGCGACGGTTGCGCGAAGTTCTCGCCGCCGGCTGAGGCGCCTCACGGCCTGGGCACGGCCGGGATCGCCGCACGCACGGTCGTGCCCTCGCCCGGCGCCGATTCGACCTCGAGCTCGCCGCCGATCGCGCCGAGCCGGTCCTGCATGTTCAGGAATCCGTGCCCCAGCCCGGTGTTCGCGCGGTCGAAGCCGACCCCGTCGTCGGTCAGTTCGAAGCGCAGCGTGGCGTCGTCGCTGTGCACCCGGACGGCGAGTGTGGCGCCGTCGCCCGCGTACTTCCCGGCGTTCTGCATCGCTTCGAGGCAGCAGAAGTACGCAGCTGTCTCCACCTCCTCCGGGTAGCGGCCGGGCAGGTCGACATCGACGCTGGCCGGCAGGGGGCAGCGCAGCGCGGCGGTGCGCAGGGCCTCGCCGAGACCCCGGTCCCGCAACAGCGGCGGGTAGATGCCGTGCGCCAGTTCGCGCAGTTCGCCGATCGTCGTCTGCACGTCCTCGCGCAGACCGGCGAGCATCGCCAGCACCGTCTCGGCGTCGCCGTCCTCCGCGATCTGCCGGGCTAGGCCGATCTTGACGGCGAGCGCCACGAGGTGTTGCTGTGCACCGTCGTGCAGGTTGCGCTCGATCTCCCGGCGCGAGACGTCGGCGGCGGTGACGATGCGCAGCCGCGACGCCTGTAACTGGTCGTTGCGTTCGGCGAGTTCGGCGAGCGAGGCCTGGAGCGCCGAGTCGAGCCCCACGTTGTGCAGTGCCAGGCCGAGCTGGCGGGCGAGCTCGACCAGCGACAGCTCGTCGTCCTCGGTGAACGGGTCGGCGCCGATCGCCCGGCGCACCACGATCATCCCCAGCAGCTCGCCCAGATGCGCCACGGGCACGGCGCGATGATCGCCCGACCCGCCCGACCCACCCGACGCCGCAGCGACCGCGGGCAGCCAGACCGACGTCCACGCCGGCCCGCCGATGCGGGCCCGGCCCACCACCAGCCGTTCGTCGGTGTCGAGCTGGATGCGGTCGGCCCGCCGGGCGGGCACGCTGACCGTGAGGGCTAGCGAGCCGTCGCTGCCGGTCCAGATCTCGGCGCCTGCGGGGGCGATTGTGTCGCGCAGGGACTCCGCCAGCTGCAACATCAGTTCGTCCATCGGGATGGCGCGGGTCATCCGGGCGCCGAACCCGCTCACCACCTCGCCCGGCGCGGGCTCCCGGCCGCCCAGCCACCGGTCCGCAGTCTGCACCAGCCGGTGCCGCACCGGGATCCCGAGGATGCCGACAACCGCAGCCGCAGCGAGGCTGGCGACCAGGATCGACCGCTCGTGCCCGTGCGGCGCGCCCTCGATGCCGACGACAAGGACGAGGTACACGACACAGACCAGCCCCGCCATGCCCGCGAGCGCGATCGACTCGACCAGCACGACACCGGCGATGCGCGAGGAGCGCACCACGACCGCGGCGGCCCGGGCCAGAGGCACCAGCGCGAGCAGCGCGAACAGCCAGCCGCCCGAGAGGTGCGGATGTCCGGTCATGATGCGCAGCGCGACGAGCACGACCGCCGCGCCGGCCGCCAGCACCCCGCCAGCGCCGACCCAGCTG
>JAVHVB010000084.1:0-11775 GCA_032160775.1 Pseudonocardiales bacterium
CGAGTACCCGCGACTCGACCTCGCCGAGCGGTTCACGGCCTGCTTCCGCGACCAGGCCGAGCGCAAGCCGGACAGTTCGGCGGCGGCTGCGGTGCGCAGCGGCATCGCCGAGCGACTCGCCGGCAACCTGCTCGACCGCTTATGACCGCTTCCCCGCAGGCGGCGACCTTTGCCGGCCTCAGCCCGCGGCTTGCCAGCCCGTCCATCGCTGCACCCGGATCGCAACCACCGGACCGGGCGGCGGTGTCAACCGGTACTGCGGATACCGATCGGTGAGTAGCTGGACACCGGTTTCGGCATCCGCGCCGTCGACGACCCGCGCCGTTCCGTCGGCGCGCACCCACCAGAGCTGCGTCCAGTCGTCGGCATAGTGGTCGGCGAGAACGGCAACGCGCGGGTCGGCCGCGATGTTGTCCAACCGGCGCAGCGCCGCGGTCGACTTCGGCTTGTCGTCGACCGCGGTGTAGAGCACATCGCCGGCGAGTGCGAAGACGATCGGCACGATGTGCGGACGCCCGTCGGCACCGACCGTGGCCAGCCGCGCGACACGCGCGCTCGCAAAGCGCTCCCGCGTCCGCTCGACGTCCAATCGCACAGGTTCCACGGTAGGCGGCTGCACCGCGCATGCCGAGGTTGCCGAAGCTCAGCTGTCGCGGGTTCGGTCCAGCCGCTCGGGGAGTGGACGGAAGCCCGCCGACTTGTACGTGGCGACGGCGGAGGAAAGCCCGCTCGGCGTGCAGACGAGCGCGCTCGAGGAGCCCAGTTCTTTCAGCTTGCCCGCGGCAGCGACGCAGATCGCCTTGGCGTAGCCGCGCCCGCGATGGTCGGCATGGACACCCAGCGGTTCGATCAGCCCGGGCTTGCCGAGGCCCGCCGACCACACCGTCACGCCCGCGACCGCCACGCCGTGATCATCGCGCGCGAGCAGGCACCGTGCGTCGGTGTAGGGCACCCCGGCCGCCATCGCGCGCCATGCCGCGTCGGTGAAGCGCGGACTGCCCCATGCCGACCGGTGGACGGCGGTGAACTCGGACTCCTGCCCGAAGCCGATCTCCTCGACCAGCAGCCCGGTCTGTTCCACCGGCTCCACGAGGTCCCGCCGCAGCGGCGTCCACGGCTCGCCAGCGCGCCAGCCGACCTCGGACAGGAGATTCTGTACCCGGGTGCCGTCCGGCGCCTCGACAGACACCTTGCCCACCGGCAGGACGCCACGCTCGGGGTCGGACACGTCCGCGACCACCTGGCCGGCCAGCGCCTCCTCGCGCCAGGCTTGCGGCGCGACTGTCATCCGCAACACGTCGCGACCATCCAGGAATCCGATGGCTTGCAGCCGCCCGTCCTGGCTCCAGGTCCGCACCGCCGCCGCCACGACCTCTGCACCGAAGCGCCAGCACCAGCCCAAGTCGCCCGGGTGCAGCTGGATCGGTGCGTCGTCGCGCTGCCAGTCGCGCAGGGCGCTCATGACATCGCCGAGCGCGCCGACGTCCGGTGTGTTCAGTTCGAATGCCACGATTTCCGATCAAACATCGTCTTGCCGGACCGTGCACTCGAATTGCCGACACCGACCGCTCATTGATCGCGGCCCTACAGTGCTGGGTATGCGCTTCGGAACCTTCATCCCGCAGGGCTGGCGGCTCGATCTCGTCGGCATCGCCCCTGAAGACCAATGGCCGACGATGCTCGACCAGGCCCGCAAAGCCGAGGCCGGCGGCTGGGAGTCCGTCTGGGTCTACGACCACTTCCACACCGTCCCGGTCCCGACCGACGAGGCCACGCACGAGGCGTGGACGCTCGTCGCGGCCCTCGCGGCAACCACCGAGCGGATCCGGCTGGGCCAGATGTGCACGTGCATCAGCTACCGCAACCCCGCACACCTCGCGAAGATCGCGGCGACCTGTGACGTCATCTCCGGAGGCCGGGTCGAGATGGGCATCGGCGCCGGCTGGTACGAGCACGAATGGCGCGCCTACGGCCACGGCTTCCCGAGCGCCGGCGAGCGGCTCGGCCGCCTCGACGAGGGCGTGCAGATCATGAAGCAGGCCTGGACGGAGGGGACCGCGACCCTCGACGGCAAGCACTACCAGGTCGACGGGGCGATCGTCCGGCCCCTTCCGCTGCAGGACGGCGGCATCCCGATCTGGATCGCCGGTGGCGGGGAGAAGAAGACGCTGCGCACCGCGGCCAAGTACGCGAACTACACCAACTTCGACGGCACTCCGGACACCTTCAAGCGCAAGTCGGAGATCCTCCAGCAGCACTGTCGCGACGTCGGGCGCGACTTCGGCGAGATCACCCGGACGGCCGACTACAACGTCGTCATCGGCGAGACCGAGGCCGACGTCAAGGACCGGATCAACTGGATCGTCGACCACTACTCGAAGCACGTCCCGCAGGAGCAGGTCGAACGGAACCGGCAGATGTTCGAGAACGGCCCGCTGGTCGGCACGCCGGAGCAGATCGTCGAGCGGCTGCGCGGCCTCGAACAGCTCGGCATGGCCTACGCCATCACGTACTGGACCGAGATGGCCTACGACCGGTCCGGTGTCGAGCTGTTCGAGACCCAGGTCATGCCGGAGCTCGCATGACAGCCGTCCAGGAGGCCGCGGCGCCGGACGGGCGGATCGTGGTCGACCGGCTCAGCAAACGGTTCGGCCGCAAGATCCTCGCCGTCGACGACCTGAGCTTCACCGTCGAGCCCGGCTCGGTCACCGGCTTTCTCGGACCGAACGGTGCCGGCAAGACGACGACGCTGCGAATGGTGCTCGGCCTCGTCCATCCCACCGGCGGCCGCGCAACGGTCGACGGCGTCCCCTACCGCCGGTTGAACCATCCGAGCCGGATCGTCGGCGCCGCGCTGGAGTCGTCCAGCTTCCATCCCGCCCGCTCCGCGCGGAACCATCTGCGCGTCATGTGCACCGTCGACGGGCTGCCCTTGAGCCGCGCCGATGACGTGCTCGAACTCGTCGGGCTGAAGGACGCCGCGAAGCGCAAGGTGCGCGGGTTCTCGATGGGCATGCGGCAGCGGCTCAGCCTGGCCGCCGCGCTGCTCGGCGACCCGCGGGTGATCGTGCTGGACGAACCGGCCAACGGCCTCGACCCGGAGGGCATCCGGTGGCTGCGCGGGCTGCTGCGGCATCTGGCCGACCAGGGCCGCACCGTGCTGGTGTCCAGCCACCAGCTCAACGAGGTGCAGGAGATCGCCGACCGCGTGGTGATCCTGAACCGCGGCCGGCTGGTCCAGCAGGGCTCGATCGAGGAATTGACCGCGGGCACCGACTCGGTGCTGATCCGCACGCCGGATGTCGAGGCGATGCATCGCGCGCTGACCGGACAGCAGGTACAGGTCGAGCAGGTCGACCCGGGCGCGCTGCGCATCCGCGGGCTGACGCCTGCGGAGGTCGGCCACCTGGCCTTCACCGGCGGGGTCGAGTTGCACGAGCTGAGCGCGCAAAGGTTCGATCTCGAGGATCTGTTCTTCGCGCTGACCGCGGGAGACCAGTCATGATCCGGCTTGTCCGTGCCGAGTTCCTGAAGCTGCGCACCACCCAGGTGTGGTTCTGGTTGTTGCTGGGGACGATCGCGGTCGGCGCGTTGCTCGCGGTCGCGGTTATCGCACCGAGCGACGGCATCCGCCGGCCGGACCAGGTGCCCGACCTGTTCTCGGTCTTCGCGGTGAGCCCGGGCTACATCCTGGTCTTCGTCCTGGGCGTGCTGGGCGTGACGACCGAGTTCCGCTACCAGACCATCACCCCGACGGTGCTGCAAACGCCGTCACGCTGGGCGATCGTCACCGCGAAGATGATCACCTACGCGGTCACCGGCGCGATCTACGCGGCTTTTGCGCTGCTCGCCGCGGCGGCGGTCGGCGTGCCGTGGCTCAACGCGAAGGACATCCCGGTCCACTTCGGCGACAGCGACGTGCAGCACGCGATCATCGGTACGTTCGGCGTCATCGCCCTTTACGGGATCATCGGGCTGGGCGTCGGCGCGCTCGTGCGCAATCAGATCGTCGCCGTGGTCGTCGGGATCATCTTCCTGCTCGTCCTGGAGAACATCCTGCTGGCGATCCCGGTCGTCAAGCATGCGTGGCCGTACACCCCGGACGGCGCCAAGCAGGCGATCCTGTTCACGCACGGCGACAACTCACCGGTGGACGGTGTCCATCTGCTCGGCACCTGGGCCGGCGTGATCGTCCTGCTGCTGTGGGCGTTCGTCCCGGCGATCATCGGCGCCGCCTTCAGCATGAACCGCGACATCACCTGAGCCGAGACGTCTAGTGGCACACATCGGGCGCGCTGGGCATGCCCGCAACGGCCCGTCCGCGTAGGCTTGACTGTCGGATAATCACGCCGATTTCGACCGAAGGACGGCCTGGCAACAGTGGCGACGACCGAGCAGCCGGCAAGCACCGATTCCCCCTCACCCGTCGGCGACTTCGGCGCCAACGAGTGGCTCGTCGAGGACATGTACGAGCGCTATCAGGCCGACCCGGACAGCGTGGACGCCGCCTGGCACGACTTCTTCAAGGACTACCGCCCCGGCCCGGGCGCAGGCAACGGCCGCACTGCGGAGCCTGCAGCCGCACCGGCCGAGCCCGCCCAGCCCGCCCAGCCGGCAGAGAGCCCAGCCGCCGATCGGGCGTCCTCGGCGCCGCTGCCCGCCGAGCCGCCGAAGCCCACCGCCAAGCCGGAGTCCGCACGGGCCGACGACGGCAAGGACGAGGGACCGACGACCACGCAACTGCGAGGGGCCGCCGCCCGGGTCGTGCAGAACATGGAGCAGTCGCTGCACGTCCCCACGGCCACCAGCGTGCGGGCCGTCCCGGCCAAGCTGCTGTTCGACAACCGAGTCGTGATCAACAACCACCTGCGCCGCGCGCGCGGCGGCAAGGTCAGCTTCACGCACCTCATCGGCTACGCCGTGGTGAAGGCGCTGGCGGTGCACCCGGAGATGAACAACGCCTATGCCGAGGTCGACGGCAAGCCCACGCTGGTCGCTCCGGAGCACGTCAACCTGGGCATCGCGATCGACCTGGTCGGCAAGAACGACTCGCGCTCGCTGGTCGTTGCCGCGATCAAGCGGGCCGAGACGCAGGACTTCCAGGAGTTCTGGACGGCGTACGAGGACATCATCCGGCGGGCCCGCAACGGGAAGCTGACCGCCGACGACTTCGCCGGCACCACGATCAGCCTGACGAACCCCGGCACCATCGGCACCAACCACTCGGTGCCGCGGCTGATGCAGGGGCAGGGCACGATCATCGGGGTCGGCGCGATGGAGTACCCGGCCGAGTTCAGCGGGATGAACCCTGACCAGCTCGTCGACCGGGCGATCAGCAAAATCATGACGCTCACCTCGACCTACGACCACCGCATCATCCAGGGCGCGCAGTCGGGCGAGTTCCTGAAGGTCATTCACGAACTGCTGCTCTCCGACGCGTTCTGGGACGAGATCTTCGCCGCGCTGCGCATCCCCTACGAGCCGGTGCGCTGGCTGGTCGACCGCGACTTCCACCACGAGGGGCAGATCGCGAAGAGCGCGCGGGTCATCGAGCTGATCAACGCTTACCGCACGCGCGGTCACCTCATGGCCGACACCGACCCGCTCGAGTACACCGTCCGGAAGCACCCGGACCTCGACATCACCCGCTACGGGTTGACCCTGTGGGACCTCGACCGGGAGTTCCCGGTGGACGGTTTCGCCGGCGAGAAGATGATGAAGCTGCGCGACATCCTCGGTGTGCTGCGCGATGCGTACTGCCGCCGGGTCGGCGTCGAGTTCCGGCACATCAGCGACCCAGAGGAGCGCGCCTGGATCCAGAACCGGGTCGAGGTCAAGCACGCCCCGCCCTCGCGTGACGAGCAGCTGCACATCCTGGGCCGGCTCAACGCGGCCGAGGCGTTCGAGACGTTCCTGCAGACCAAGTACGTCGGGCAGAAGAGGTTCAGTCTCGAGGGCGCCGAAACGGTCATCGCGCTGCTGGACGCCGTCCTCGCCGAGGCTGCGGCCAAGCAGTGGGACGAGGTCGTCATCGGCATGCCGCACCGCGGCCGGCTCAACGTGCTCGCCAACATCGTCGGCAAGCCGTACGCGAAGATCTTCAACGAGTTCGAGGGCAACATCGACCCCGGCACGGCCCAGGGCTCCGGCGACGTCAAGTACCACCTCGGCGCCGACGGAACCTTCCACGCCGCCGACGGCAGCCAGATCGCGGTGTCCCTGACCGCGAACCCCTCGCACCTCGAAGCGGTGGATCCGGTGCTGGAGGGCATCGTCCGCGCGAAGCAGGACGTCCTGAACAAGGGTGAGGACGGATTCACCGTGCTGCCCGTCATGCTGCACGGCGACGCCGCGTTCGCCGGCCAGGGCGTGGTGGCCGAGACCCTCAATCTGTCCCAGCTGCGTGGCTATCGCACCGGCGGCACCGTGCATGTCGTCGTGAACAACCAGGTCGGCTTCACCACGTCACCGTCCTCGTCGCGGTCGTCGCTCTACGCGACCGACGTCGCACGGATGATCCAGGCGCCGATCTTCCACGTGAACGGCGACGATCCGGAGGCGTGCGTGCGGGTCGCCAAGCTGGCGGTCGACTACCGGCGCGAATTCCGCAAGGACGTCGTGATCGACATGGTCTGCTACCGGCGGCGCGGCCACAACGAGGCGGACAACCCGTCGTTCACCCAGCCGCAGATGTACGACATCATCGATGCCAAGCGCAGTGTCCGGAAGATGTACACGGAGGCCCTCGTCGGCCGCGGCGACATCACCCTCGAGGACGCCGAGGCCGCGCTCAAGGACTTCCAGGCGCAGCTCGAGAAGGTGTTCGTCGAGACCCGCAACGCGTCGGAGAAGCCGGCGGCGGAGCCGGACCTCGAGCGGGAGACCCCATCGCAGCAGGTGACCACCGCGATCTCGGTGGACACCATCAAGCGGATTGCCGAGGCCTACGCCAACCCGCCCGAGGGGTTCACCGTCCACCCCCGGCTCAAGCCGCAGATCGACCGGCGCGTGCAGATGGCCAGCGCCGGCGCGATCGACTGGGCCACCGCCGAGCTGTTCGCGTTCGGCTCGCTCGTGCTCGAGGGCCGGACGGTGCGGCTTGCCGGGCAGGACTCGCGGCGCGGCACCTTCACCCAGCGGCACGCCACGTTGATCGATCGCAACACCGGTGCGGAGTACACGCCGCTGCGCAGCCTGTCCGACGATCAGGCGAACTTCATGCCCTACGACTCGCTGTTGTCGGAGTTCGCGGCGATGGGCTTCGAGTACGGGTACTCGGTGGTCCGCGAGGACGCCCTCGTGCTGTGGGAGGCGCAGTTCGGCGACTTCGCCGACGGCGCGCAGACGATCATCGACGAGTTCATCTCCTCCGGCGAGGCCAAGTGGGGGCAGCGCTCAGGGGTATCACTGCTGTTGCCGCACGGCTACGAGGGCCAGGGCCCGGACCACTCGTCCGGACGCCCGGAGCGGTTCCTGCAGATGGCCGCGGAGAACAACATGACGATCGCGATGTGCTCGTCGCCGGCGAACTACTTCCACCTGCTGCGCCGGCAGGGGCTCTCCCCCGTGCGCCGCCCGCTCATCGCATTCACCCCGAAGTCGCTGCTGCGGCTGAAGTCCGCGGTGAGCGAGGTCGAGGACTTCACCACCGGCACCTTCCGGCCGGTGCTGCCGGACACCGTCGCCGACCCGGCCGGCGTACGCCGGGTGCTGCTGTGCGCCGGCAAGATCTACTACGACCTCGCCGCCGAGCGGCAGAAGTCGGGGCGAACGGACGTCGCGATCCTCCGGCTCGAGCAGCTCTACCCGCTGGCCGTGGACGAGCTGACCGACGCGCTCGCGCCGTATCCGGGCGTCGAGGTCGTGTGGGTGCAGGAGGAACCGGCCAACCAGGGTGGGTGGCCGTTCATGGCGCTCAACCTTCCCGAGCACCTCGGCGGCCGGCCCCTGCTGCGCGCCGCACGCAAGGCGTCGGCCTCGCCCGCGGTGGGCTCGATGGCCGTCCACGAGGCGCAGCAGCGCGAGGTCGTCGCCACCGCCTTCGGCTAGGCCAGCGTTGCGCCTGTCGACCGACCGGGAGGGCTGACTCGTGTACTTCACCGACCGCGGCATCGAAGAACTCGTCGCGCGCCGCGGGGACGAGTCGGTCAGCGTCGAGTGGCTGGCCGACCGGTTTCAGGTCTTCGTCGACGCCAATCCGGAGTTCGAGACCGCCGTCGACCGGTTGGCCACCTGGCTCGCCCGCGTCGACGAGGACGACTGAACCGAGAACACCCGGAGGAAGTACTGGGCCAGCGGGCCGATGCTGAGCGCGTAGAGAACGGTGCCGATGCCCACCGTGCCGCCGAGCAGCCAGCCGCCGGCGAGCACGCTGATCTCCATGCAGGTGCGCACGAGGCGGATCGAGCGGCCGGTGCGCCGCGCCAGCCCGGTCATCAGCCCGTCCCGCGGGCCCGGCCCGAACGCGGCGCCGATGTACATGCCGGTGGCCACCCCGCCCAGTGCGATGCCGATGAGCATCTCGGCGATCCGCAGTCCCACCGAGGCGTGCTCCGGCAGCAGCTCGAGCGACCAGTTCAGCGACAGCCCGATCAGGATGACGTTGCTGATCGTGCCCAGCCCGGGCCACTGACGCAGTGGTATCCAGAACAGCAGGACGGCGGCGCCCACGATGATGACGACCGTGCCGATCGCCAGCCCGAGGTGCCCGGCGAGCCCCTGGTGGAAGACGTCCCAGGGATCCAGTCCCAGCTCGGAGCGCACCTGGAGCGCAGCAGCGAACCCGTAGATCAGCAAGCCAATGTAGAGCTGCGCCAGGCGTCTGGGTAACCGACGGGAGGCCATTGGACGATCATTCAGCACCTGACCAAGCCAATAACGAGCCAATTCTAGATTTTCGGACTGGATCGACCAGGCCATTGATGCGACGATAAGCCTCATGGCGACTGTCTCCCGGATCGGTGGTCGCGCCCTCGCCGATCTGCTCCCCGAGCTCCGCACCATGCCCGGCCCGGTCTACGCGGCGCTGGCGCACGCGATCACCTCGCTCGTGCTCGACGGCCGGGTCGCCACCGAGACCCGGCTGCCGTCCGAGCGCGAACTCGCCGCAGCCCTGCACGTCAGCCGCGCGACGGTGACCGCCGCGTACGACTCGCTGCGCGGCGACGGCTTCCTCGCCAGCCGCACCGGCTCGGGCAGCTATGTCACCGTGCCGGCCGGCTCGCGGCCGCGGACCGCGCTGTCCCGGTGGACGACGCGCAGCAGCGAGGGCGGCGACGTCATCGATCTGTCCTGCGCCGCGCTGCCCGCGCCGCCGGACGTGGTGACCGCTGCGGTCACCGCTGCGGTCACACGACTCGGCCCGTACCTGCTCGGCGACGGCTACGAGCCGGCCGGCCTGCCGGTGCTGCGCGAGGCGATCGCCGCGCGATTCACGGCTCGCGGCGTGACCACCCGCGCCGACCAGATCCTGATCACCAACGGCTCCCTGCACGGGCTCGATCTGCTGCTGCGGCTGCTCGTCGGCCCGGGCGACCGGGTGCTGACCGAGCTGCCCACCTATCCCGGTGCGCTCGACGCGGTGCGGGCCAGTGGCGGTCGGGTCGTGCCCGTGCCGATGGCGCCGGCCGGCGGATGGCAGGTCGACCAGCTCGGTGCCACGCTCCGGCAGACGGCCGCCCGGCTCGCCTATCTCACCCCGGACTTCCACAACCCCACCGGCGCGCTCGTGCCCGAGGCCGACCGTCGCGACGTGCTGAAGGTCGCCCGGCAGACCGGCACGACCGTGGTGGTCGACGAGTCGTTCGTCGACCTCGGCTTCGGCCGCACCGAGCGGCCGACCGCCGCCCTCGATCCGGCCGTCATCACCGTCGGGTCGCTGTCCAAACCGGTGTGGGGCGGGCTGCGGATCGGCTGGCTGCGCGCCTCCACCGACCTGGTGCACCGGCTCGCCGCGCTGCGCACCTCGATCGACATGGCCGGCCCAGTGCTCGACCAGGTCGTCGCTGCCGAGCTGTTCCCGCTGCTCGACGACATCGCTGCGCAGCGGATCGCCGACCTGCTGCCGCAGCGCGACGCGCTGATCGCGGCACTCGCCCGTGAGCTGCCGGACTGGCGGCTCACGATGCCGCAGGGCGGCCTGTCGCTGTGGGCGGAGCTGCCCGCGCCGCTGTCGACACCGCTCACGATGCTGGCCGCGCAGGCCGGCGTCGTCCTCGTCCCCGGCTCGCGGTTCGGCGTCGACGGGACCCTCGAGCGGTTCCTGCGACTGCCGTACTCGCTGCCGGCCGACCGGCTCGTCGAGGCGGTCGAGCGGCTGGCCGCCGTGTGGGCGCAGCTGGCCGGCAGCGGTCTCGCCGCCCGCCAACTCGTCGTCGCCTGACGCGGCGTCTCTCGTCAGAGCTGCGCAGTGCGCTGCGCAACCGATTGGATCAGGTTCTGGCGAAGCCCGGCCGTCCCGGCAGTTCCGCGGCTAACCTACGGTCCCGTAGCCTGGGCTGCGTGGAACTGCTTCGCGAGCTGGAACCTGTGGTCGCCGACAACCTCGATCGGCACTTGGGCATTGCGCGGGAATGGCATCCGCACGATTACGTGCCGTGGAGCCGCGGACGCGATTTCGCCCTTCTCGGCGGAACCGATTGGACGCCGGACGAGTCGCCGCTGGACCCCGTCGCCAAGACCGCCATGGTGGTCAACCTGCTGACCGAGGACAACCTGCCCTCCTACCACCGGGAGATCGCCACCCAATTCGGCCGCGACGGCGCCTGGGGGCAGTGGGTAGGCCGGTGGACTGCCGAGGAGGGGCGGCACGGCATCGCGCTGCGCGACTACCTGGTCGTCACCCGCGGGGTCGACCCGGTTGCGCTGGAGCGCGCCAGGATGGCGCAGATGACCGTGGGCTACGACTCCGGCGACAAGACGGCGCTGCAAGCGCTGGCGTACGTGTCGTTCCAGGAACTGGCGACCCGCGTCTCGCACCGCAACACCGGACGGGCGACCGGCTGCCCGCTGGCCGAGCAGTTGCTCGCCCGGATCGCGACGGACGAGAACCTGCACATGGTCTTCTACCGCAACATCATGGCGGCGGCGCTCGACATCGCCCCGGACGAGGCGATGGAGGCGATCCGCGACGAGGTCGTCGGCTTCACGATGCCGGGCGCCGGGATGGCGGACTTCGTGCGCAGCTCGGTCATCATCGCCAAGGCCGGCATCTACGATCTGCGCCTGCATCACGACGACGTGGTGATGCCGGTGTTGCGGCACTGGCGGGTCTTCGACCGCGCGGGATTCGGACCGCGCGCCGAGGCCGCACGGGAGGAATTGTCAGCCTTCCTGGCCGACCTCGACGCCCGCGCGACCCGGTTCGTCGAGAAGCGCGAGGGCGCCCGGATGCGCGCGGCCGAGCGCGAATCCGCCACCCATGACGTACTGGGCGGCAACTTCTGTTAGCGTTGACGACGGTTGTCAGCAGTTCCTTCTCGGCTTGATGCGCGACGCAGGATTGTTGCAGTTGCGTCTGTCGCCTTTACGCTCCATCGAGGCCGTCACCGCAAAGACCACGCCACGCACAAGGTGTGCGTGCGCAGGAACGGCTTCTTTCAAGGAGAGCACGTAATGGCACAAGGCACAGTCAAGTGGTTCAACAGCGAAAAGGGCTTCGGCTTCATCGCTCCGGATGACGGCAGCAAGGACGTGTTCGTCCACTTCTCCGCCATCGCCGCCGACGGCTTCAAGAGCCTCGACGAGAACCAGCGGGTCGAGTTCGACACCGCACAG
>JAVHVB010000085.1:0-3535 GCA_032160775.1 Pseudonocardiales bacterium
CGACGCCGAGGCGGAGGCGTACCGCGCCGGCGTCGAGCTGATCTTCGGCGCCCGTGCGCGCATCGGGCACTTGCTTCGGCGCCTGCCGTTCTGAGGGACGCCGGCGATTGGGCGCGAACGTCTCGCCCAGGTCCTGTCGATGTGATCGAAAATGCGGGCGACGGCGCATGGCATCGGCATCGGATGGGTAACCCGACGTCATGGACCAGTACTCCACTGTGGGCATTTGGACCCAGTGTCCGGAATGCGCCGATGAGGCCGTTGCTGTCGTCCAGTTCGCCGGCCGCGGGGTGCATGCCCGGCTGGTCGACTTCCGCTGCCCGTACGCTTGCTCCGTCGAGCCGCGGGCCGTCCTACGCCGCGTGCGCCTGACGGCGCTGGATCAGGCGAGCTGACGCGACGCGGGTCCATCAGATCCCTCAACGGGCAGCCTGCACCTGAGGCGCGGCCGAGAGCAAGCTCACCAAACGGCCCCTTCTCAACGCCGTGTCATCTAGGCATCGGCAAGATCAGAGGATGCGAACCCGCTCGGCCCGGCGGCGTGGCCTGGCCTGCGTACTGGCCGCGCTGGCGCTGCCGATGGCCCTCACCGCATGCGTCGGCAACGCGGCGCCGCCGGTGCCGAAGCCGCTGCCGACCGACGGCCGACCGAACATCGTCTTCATCCTGACCGACGATCTGTCGGTCAACCTGCTCCCTTACCTGCCGCATGTGCAGGCCCTCGCGCAGGCGGGCATGAGTTTCGAGAACTATTACGTCGTCGATTCGCTGTGCTGCCCGTCGCGGGCGGCGATCTTCACCGGTCAGTACCCGCACGACGACGGGGTGTTCAGCAACCACGGCGCCGACGGCGGATACAGCGCGTACAACGCGAACCACAATCAGGAGAAGAGTTTCGGCGTCGCGCTGCACCGGGCCGGCTACTTCACCGGCTTCATGGGCAAGTATTTGAACGGGTACCAGCCGTCGGACCCCCCAGCGCCCGGCTGGGACGACTGGAACGTCGCCGGCATGGCCTACTCCGAATACGGCTACGAGCTGAACGAGAACGGCTCGCTCCATTTTTACGGCCACACCCCGGACGACTACCTCACCCGGGTCCTCGCCCAGAAAGCCGTGGGGTTCGTCTATCACGCCCAGTACACCGGCAAGCCGTTCGCCCTCGAGGTGGCTACGTTCGCTCCGCACCGGCCGGCCACCCCGGCGCCCGTCGACCAGAACTCGTTCCCGTCGTTGACGGCTCCGCAGCCGCCGTCGTTCGGGGTGCAGCCGGTCGACCCCCCGGCGTGGCTCGCGGATCTGCCCCCGCTCAGCAGCGGTGACGTCAAGAACATCAACCACGAGTTCCGGCTCCGGGTCGAGTCGGTGCAGGCGGTCGACCGGCTGATCGGCCAGGTCGAGCGGGCCCTTGCGGAGACCCACCAGCTCGACAACACCTATCTCGTGTTCAGCTCGGACAACGGCTATCACATGGGTGAGCACAGCCTCATGCCCGGAAAGCAGACCGCCTTCACCACCGACATCCGGGTGCCGCTGGTCGTGGCCGGCCCGGACGTGCCCGCCGGCCGGACCGTCGACGCGATGACCTCGAGCATCGACCTGGCACCGACCTTCCTGCAGCTTGCGGATGCCCAGCCGACCGGCGTGCAGGACGGCGTGAGCCTTCTCGATCTGTGGCACGGCCGGACCGCCCCGAGCGACTGGCAGCGCGCGGTCCTGATCGAGCATCACGGCCCGGTCGACGCCGCGAACGACCCGGACGTCCAGCCGAACCGGTCGGGTAATCCGCCGAGCTACGAGGCCATGCGGACCGCGACGTCGTTGTACGTCGAATACGACACCGGCGAGTTCGAGTACTACGACCTGGCAACCGATCCGGCCGAGCTCTACAACCGCTACGGCTCGTTGTCGCCGCAGCGCCGGGCGGAGTTGCACGGTCTGCTCCACAGGTTGCAGACGTGCCACGGAGCGGTCGAGTGCCAGCGGGCGGCCGCGCCGGCCAGCGTCTAGCCCGGAGACCGGCAGCGCGCTTACTCGCCCGGCGCCAGGTGCGCCGACCAGCGCTCCTCGATGCGAGCGACCCGCCAGACGAGCAACGCGAGCGCCCACGTCCCCACGAACAGCGCGACGATGGCGTAGCCGGCGTACTCGAGTGGCACGTCGGCAAGCGCCGAGATCGGGCCGGACGTGATGTTCGCCTGCTCCGCGATCACCCCGGCCAGTTCGATGGTGCCGATCACGAGCGCGATCGCTACCGAGATCGAGGTGATCGTCAGGTTGTAGAAAACCTTGCGCACCGGCCTGGCGAACGCCCAGCCGTAGGCCGCGTTCATGAACACCCCGTCGATCGTGTCCATCAGGCACATCCCGGCCGCGAACAGGATGGGCAGCACCAGGATCGAGTAGAACGGCAGGTTGAACACCGCTGCGCCACCGGCGAGCACGAGCAGGCTCACCTCGGTGGCGGTGTCGAAGCCGAGCCCGAACAGCACCCCGATCGGGTAGATGTGCCACGCCTTGCGGACCGACCTGGTCAACCCGCCGAGGAAGCGGTTCATGAAGCCGCGCTTGTTGAGGTGCTCCTCCAGTTCGGCTTCGTCGTAGAGCCCGTGGCGCATGTCCCGGAACACCTTGAGGATGCCGACCAGGACGACCAGGTTGAGGATGCCGAGAATCCAGAGGAAGCCGCCGGAGACCGAGGCGCCGATAACGCCGGTGGTCGAGTGCAGGCCCGAGCCGCCGTTCTCGACCTGTCCGGCAAGCGCTTTGACGCCGAGCGAGAGCAGGAAGGCCAGGACGAAAACGATCGTCGAGTGGCCGAGGGAGAACCAGAAGCCGACCGACAGCGGCTTGCGGATCTCCGCCTCCGGCGTCCCGGCCGCG
Source organism: Pseudonocardiales bacterium (assembly GCA_032160775.1). Classification (GTDB taxonomy): domain Bacteria; phylum Actinomycetota; class Actinomycetes; order Mycobacteriales; family Jatrophihabitantaceae; genus Jatrophihabitans. The sequence goes on from JAVHVB010000085.1 coordinate 2,884, forward strand.
CGTAGCGCCTCGTTGTCGGCCATCAGCTTGCGCGTCGTGTTGTCGACGGCGGCGATGTGGTCGGCGTCGAAGGCGTGTCGCAGCCCGAACGTGTAGGCAAGGACGCCGACTCCCACGTTGAAGATCGGGTGGTCGCCGCCGAGGTGGAAGTGGTGCGGGACGACGAGGCCGAAGAGAATGCCGAATCCCGCGGCGTGCAGCGCGACGATGAGCGCCGTCATGCCGAACAGTGAGCGCCGGTCCCGCGGGTCGAGCGCGGCACGGAACCGCGCGAAGGACGACGTGTTCCGGGGATGGGCGGACACGGTCGTCACACCGCCCACTCTATTGCAACTGATTGGCAATAGGGCAAGCGGCCGGTCAGCGGCTCCGGACCGTCACCTGCACCGTTCCCGCCCCGGCGAGGGACGACAGCACCAGCACCGAGGCATCCGGTGCCGAGACGACGGTCGCGCCTGTCACCGTCACCTGGTACCCGCTCGGGAACTCGATCGCCGGCACCGAGACCCGGGTCTGTGACCCGGCCGGGAAGCGCAGCAGCCCCGCGGCCCGGGTCGTCGAGTACGTCAGCCGGAAGACGCCACCGGTGAACGACCAGGAGGCGGGCGTGCCGGCAACCAGCTGCGGATACGGCGTGGCCAGTGCCGCGAGC
>JAVHVB010000086.1:0-4703 GCA_032160775.1 Pseudonocardiales bacterium
CTGCGGCAGCTGGCGGGCTTCACCGCCCAGCTCTACCGGGCGAAGGTCGTGCTGGGCGTGCAGGGCTATGCGCGCCACGACGAGCTGGCGCTGCTGATGCTGCACCCGGGCCGCGACGACCCCTACCCGCTGTACGAGCGGCTGCGCGAACGCGGTCCGATCACCCGGTCCCGGATCGGCCCGTGGGTGACCCCCGACCACCAGCTCTGCAACCGGATCCTGCGCGACCGGCAGTTCGGCGTCGTCCTCGACGGCGAGGTCGGGCCGGGTGGCGGCGGGCTGTCCTTCCTGGAGATGAACCCGCCCGGTCACACCCGGCTGCGCCGCCTCGCCTCCCCCGCGTTCAGCCCGAAACGGATCGCCGGCTACACCGCGCTGATCGAGAAGACGGTCCAGCAGCTGCTGGACGAGATCCCGCCGCGCGGCCCCTTCGACCTGGTGGCCCAATTCGCCGCACCGCTACCGATCGCGGTGATCAGTGAGCTGCTCGGCGTACCGACGGCGCACGCCGACGACTTCGCCCGCTGGGGTGCGACCATCGGTACTGCACTGGACGGCGTGAAGGGCGTGCGCCACCTCCGCGCGCTGCTCCGCGCGAACGCGGGCCTCGAGCGGTTGTTCCACGAGCTGTTCGAGCAGCGCCGGCGCGCGCCCGCCGAGGACGTCATCAGCACCCTCGTCGCGGCCGAGGGCGAGCAGATCACGCCGGAGGAGATGGTGCCGATCTGCGTGCTGCTCTTCATCGCCGGTTTCGAGACCACCGTCAACCTGATCTCGAACGGCGTCATGGCGCTGCTCGCACATCCGGAGCAGTGGGCGGCACTGCACGCCGACCCGACGCTCGCCGCCGGCGCCGCCGAAGAGGTGCTGCGTTACGACCCGCCGGTGCAGCGGACCGGCCGCGTGGCACTCGCCGACACCGACCTCGACGGGACAGTCCTGCGCCGAGGCGACTACGTCGTCGCGCTCACCGGCGCCGCGAACCGTGATCCGGCCGTCTACCCCGACCCGGCGCGCTTCGACATCACCCGCACGCACGGCGTCGAGCATCTCGCGTTCTCGAGCGGCATCCACTACTGCCTGGGCGCGCCACTGGCCCGGATCGAGGCGACGGTCGCCCTCGGCGCACTGGCCGAGCGGCTGCCCGACCTGCGACGCGCGGGCCGAGTGGTGCGCCGCAACGCGGCGACGATCCGCGGACCGCTCCGGCTGCCGGTCGCCGTCGGTTGAGGCCTAACCGACCCTCCTTAAAGACCACAGCGGCCCCGGTGACCCGGGACCGCTCTGTGAGCTGGCTGGTTACTCTTTTTCGACGATGTGAACGCCGTCGGCCTGCGGGCCCTTCGGACCCTGCACCACGTCGAACTCCACCCGCTGGTTCTCGTCGAGAGACTTGTAGCCCTCCGACTGGATCGCCGAGTAGTGGACGAACACATCCTGCCCGCCGTCCACGGCGATGAAGCCGTAGCCCTTCTCGTTGTTGAACCACTTCACGGTGCCCTGTGCCACGTGCACTCCTTGCTAGGGGCCAATCCGGTTCCCCACACTTCGTGGAGACCGGGGTCTTCGTTCCTCGGCTCCGCTACTTGCAGTGCACGTTCCCGTCGCCGGGACCGTGGTACTTCGCATGCGAAAACGCTCGTCACTTCGACCGGCCCGGACGCTACACGGCCCACCGCCCCGATGGCCAGATTTGCCTCACCGACGCCTCACGGGCTAGCCCGTGAAGGTCGCCGTGGTGTTCCCCTTGGCCAGCGTGAGGGTGCCGTCGACGATCGACGAGGTCATCGTCCCGTCCAGGAAGTCGACGAGTTGTTGGGCGAAGGTGTTCAGGCAGTCGTCCCCACCCAGGTCCTGCTGATTGCTGAACGTCACCGTCTGCCCGCTGACCGTTGCACTGCCCTCGTACACGTGGCAGCCCGTCTCCAGCCGGTAGTGGCCGGCGTTGCGGATGGTGAGCACGACGTTCTTCTCGGGCGAGCCGCTACCGCTCCCGCTGTTCGCATTCTCGGTCTGGATGCTGGTGAACGTCCACGGTGTGCCGGAGAGCCCCGACGCAGGGGCACGGCGCGTGTAGACCAGCGCCCCGACGCCGTCCTTGGTGATCGTCAGTTGCCCGTCGGTGATCTGCCAGGTCGTGTCGCCGACCAACACGTTCCGCACCGCCTCCAGGTCCTCGGCGAGCGGGGCTATGCAGGAGGCAGTCGAGTAGTCCTGGGAGCCGACCGTGAGACTTCCCGCGCCGACCTGGACGTCGAGGATCATGCAGACGCCATCCACGTTGACGCGGTTGCCGACGATGCGCAGCGCGGCTCCATCGTTTGCCGAACGTGCCGCGCCGTCGGGGCCGGTACCGGTCTCGATCGTGGTCAGGGTCCAATCGGTGCCGATCAGATCGGCGGGGTCGGTCGAGGTCGTCGGCGGCGTGCCGCCCTGGTAGACCAGCGTGCCCGCGCCGTCCCGGTGCAGGGTCAGCCGGTTTGCGTCCACGCTCCACTGAAGCGTGCCGTTCAGGATCGAGTCGACGAGCTTGGCCGTCGCCATGACACCGTCGTCGAGGCAGGCCATTTCGGTGACGGCGAGCCCGTCCGGGAACTCGATGGTCCCGTCGACGATCCGCGCGTCGCCGCTCAGGTAGTTGCAGGCATCGTTGCCGGTGACGTGCCCGTCGGCGTCGATCTGGAAGCTGCCGGCGCCGGCGACCCGCACGTCATTGCCGGCTGCATCCTTGGCAGTAACCAGGTTCCACGGCGTACCGGTGAGCGACGGCGGCTGGTTCGGGTCCGGCGCCGGGTGCGGGTCGCCGAGCTGGAACACCAGCGGGAACGTCTGATTCGCGGGACCGTTGATCACGAGCGAACCGTCCTCGGCGATGCGCCACAGCGCGGGGTCCTGGGTGAGCAGGCTGTCGACCGTCGATGCAAGGTCGCTGTTGCAGTTGGCGGAGCTGAAGTCACCTGGCCGGATGCCGGTGATGGTGAGAGATCCGGGATCGACCTGTGCCTGCGCCGAGTCGATTTCGCGGCAGCCGTCGTACCCGGTGACCGTGCCGTCGGAGTGGACGTCGAGCACGACCCGGTCGTCGACCGGACTGCCGGCCACCGAGGTCGCGTGCCAGAGCCGATCGGTGAGCTTGCCGGGATCGGTCGCGTCGGCATCGGCCGGTACCCACTCGTAGGTGAGGGTGCCGGCACCGTCGCGGCTGATCGTGAGGCGGGTTCCTTGCACCTCGGTCTGGACCTGACCGGGCTGGAACACCGCGGACAGCACCTCGTCGGCCGGCAGCGGGGCCGGACACGGCAGCGCGGTCGACTCGACCGCCTTCAGGTCCGCGCCCCTTCCGTCCTCGGCGACGTCGCCGCGCACCGTGTTGCACGAGACGCCGGCCGCGAACCGGCCGCCCTCGACGCGGAGCGCCTGGTTGCGCGCACCGTCCTGTTCCGTGCCATGGGCGTCGGTAGCCCGCACCAGCCGCCACTGGGTGTCGGTGAAGGTGGGGAAGTCGGCCGTCGGCGCGGGCAGTTCGGGCGCCGGGACGAAGTGCAGGGCGTGATCGCCGACCCCGCGCAGGGTCATTCCGTCGGGTTCGAGGGTGTAGCGGGCCTCGGTGAGCGGCTGCTGGAACCCGGCCATGATTGACGGGCCGTAGCTGTCGATGCAGCCGAGGTAACGCGTACTCGTCCGGCTGAACGTGATCGTGTCGCCGCTGACCTCGGCGTGCGCGGTGAGCAGGACGCAGTCGTCGCTCGCGACGAACTCGCCGTTCGCGCCGATGTACAGCGTGTCCACCGGCTGCGCCCGCGGCGGGTCGCCGTCCCAGCCGACGAGCCCCCATACGGTGCCCTCCAGCGACGCGGACTCGACGTCGGTGGCCCGGTTGCCATTGTCGCCGTTCAGGTTCGCCACGACGACGGACCCGCCGGCCACGAGGGCCGCGGCAACGATCGCCGCCGAGGCGAACAGTCCGGTGCGGCGGCGGCGCGGCGACGTCCGCCCGGGTGTGTCGGTGAGCGCGTGCACCTCGGTCGACTCGATGGCGCCGGCCGGTGTGGTGGCGGCGCGCCAGGACTCGCCTGCGCTTCGCAGCCGGGCGTCCATCTGCTCGTCAGTCATCGGTTTCTCCCAACAGCGCCCGCAGGCGGGCACGTGCGTCGAACAGCGTGGACTTGACCGTCCCGACCGAGCAGGACATGACGTCCGCCGTCGCGTCGACCGGAAGCCCCACGAAGTAGTGCAGGTGGACGGCCAGCTGTTGCCGGTCGGCCAGGTGCTGGATCGCCCGCTCGAGGTCGACGTCGACGACGGCGTCGTGCGCCGGCGCGTCGGGGACCTCGGCGGAGTCGTCCACCACGCGCCGCCGGCGGATCCGGCCGCGCCGCGACGACCGCGCCTGATCGGCGACGATCGCCAGCAACCAGGTGGTCGGCGTGCCGCGGTCCGGATCGAACTGGCTGCGCTTGATCCAGGCGCGCGCCAACGCGTCCTGCACGATGTCATCCGGGTCCGCGTGCGGTGCCAGCCGCCTGGCCAGCCGCGTCATCGGGAGAAGTGACGGCCGGGTCCATTCCGCGAACTCGGCGGCATCCACGGTGGCCGCCACGATCCCCATGCTCTCTGTACGTCCGCAGCCTCCGCAACGGTTGGGTCGAGCCGGCCGGGTTCTGATTTCCTCGCCTATCGCCGTCGCCGCACGCTTTTCCTCA
>JAVHVB010000087.1:0-3198 GCA_032160775.1 Pseudonocardiales bacterium
GCACCGAGGCATCCGGTGCCGAGACCACGGTCGCGCCTGTCACCGTCACCTGGTAGCCGCTCGGGAACTCGATCGCCGGCACCGAGACCCGGGTCTGCGACCCGGCCGGGAAGCGCAGCAGCCCCGCGGGCCGGGTCGTCGAGTACGTCAGCCGGAAGACGCCACCGGCGAACGACCAGGAGGTGGGCGTGCCGGCAACGAGCTGCGGATAGGGCGTGGCCAGCGCCGCGAGCTTGCCGGTGACGACGTTCGCGCCGGTCGGCGGCTGGCTGGGGTCGAGCACCAGCGCCTGGCCCTCCGGCGACGAGCTGGTGATGTCGTTGCCGGAGTAGGCCCACTCCAGCCATCCGGTGCGGTACTTGTCCGTCAGCCCCGTCATCTCGGCGAGGTTGGCCAGATCCATCGTGGCGCCGAACTCGGTGAGCAGCGGTGGCATCCGGTGATTCGTCGCGTAGCGGGTCGCACCGGAGATGGTCAGTTCATCCTGCTGTGCGCAGGCCACGTTCGTCTGGAAGAAGCTTTGGGTCGAGCAGTAGACGTGGTAGGAGAAGCCGCTGTGCGCGTCGCCGATCGCGCCCAGCCCCGTGACGCTCGACTGGGTGAACAGCGGGTTGGGCTCCACGTAGACGGTGTGCGTCGTGTCCGCGGTGCGGATCGCGTGGTCGATCCGCTTGTAGAACGCGGTGAGCTTGCCGGCGTCGAAAGCGCGGCAGCCCACCTGCGGGGTCGCACAGACGACGCCGAAGGATCCCGGCCACGGCTCGTTCAGCACGTCGTAGCCGGCGACGGCCTGATCGCCGGCGAACCGGGCGGCGACGTGTGCCCATGCGCCCGCGAGATGGTCCTGCAGGCCGACACCGTCCGGCGCCTTGTAGTTGTTCCAGAACCGGTCCCAGACCTGCCACTCGGCGGGGTTGAACAAGTAGTTGTACGGGAAGCCCAGTGCCGGGTTCGGCGTGCTGCTCGGTGGCACCGCCCACGCGGGCGCCCCCTCGCCCTGGAACTTCTCGTTGTACTGGTCCTGGTGGAAGTCGATCAGCGACACGATGCCGTGCGCGGCAAGGGTGCGCACGGTTTCGTCGACCGAGTCGAGGTAACTGTCGTCGTACACTCCCGGCTGTGGCTCGACGGCTGCCCAGATGACCCCGACGCGCATCGCGTTGAAACCATTGGCGGCGAGGAACGCCGCGTCGTCGTCGCCGAACCCGTCGGCCGAGGGCTCGTACGGGGGCACCTTGAACACCTGGTTGAACCCGTGCAGCACCACGACCCGTCCCGAGCCATCGGTGATCCACCGGCCCGTCTGACTCAGCCCGCCGACGGCCAGGCCGACATCGCCGGGCGCGGCCTGCGCTCCACCCGGCGCGAACCAGCCGGCCAGGACGAGCCCGGCGGTGGCGACGATGACACAGACACGGCGCATGACAGCTCCCTCGACACTGATCGCGGCGAGTCTAGATTTAGAACGTGTTCTACGCAGCTCAGGAATCGTCAGACGTCGAGTGCAATTTCGCCGCGGCGTTCCTGCGGCCCGGGATCTCGCGCGGCGCGTGCTCGCGCAACTCGGCCAACAGCCGGTCGGAGAACTCCGCGGCGGTCTCGCCCGGTTGCAGTTGGCCACCTTCGGGCCGGTAGAACTCGACCGTGATGCGCGGTCGCTTCGGCAGCCGGACCACGTCGACCGAGCCGTTGGTCCGGACGCAGACGACGGTGGCCTCGGGGACCGCCTCGGCCAGCCGCGCGACACCGGTTCGGGCGCGCAGCTCGCGGCCCAGCGAGCGGGTCCCTTCCGGGAAGATGCCGATGCAGGATCCGCGGCGGAGCTCCTCGATCGCGGTCTTCATCGCCTCTTCGTTGCTGACGCCGCGCTCGACCGGGATGTGCCCCATCCGGGTCATCAGGGCGCCGACGAGCTTGTTCTTCCACAGGGTGGACTTGGCGAGTGCGCGGATCTGGCGCACGCCGCGCGCCGCGACGGCGATCGCGATCGGGTCCCAGTAGCTGTCGTGGTCGGCAACGACTAGCGCCGGTCCGTCGGCCGGCAGGCAGTCAAGGCCGGTCACGTCCATCCGGGACCAGCGCATGATCGGATCGCCGACCGTGACGACGACGCGGTAGGGCCAGGTGAGGTCCTTCGCGTTGCGCGCCATGAGCACATCATGGCCGAGTCCGCTGTGCGTTGGGCAGCCGAAGTTCGTGCCAGACTCCCGACGTGGCAAGTGGGCTGCCTGACCCGTCACTGGTCGTGCTGGTCGGCGCGGCGGGCTCGGGCAAGTCGACCTGGGCCCGGCGGCACTACCGCGATCAGGAGATCGTCTCCTCCGACGAGTTGCGCGGGGTGGTCGGCAGCGGCCGGCACGACCTCGACGCGTCGGCCGATGCGTTCCGGCTGCTCGACGACATCGTCGCCGCCCGAATCCGGCGCGGCCTCACCGTCGTCGTCGACACGCTGGGTCTCGAGCCCGAACGCAGGCGTGGCTATCGCGAGCTCGCGGCCCGCGCCGGGCTGCCCGCTGTCGCCGTCGTGTTCGACGCCGCGCCGCCGCTGGTGCGCGAGCGCAACGCGCGCCGCGACCGGCCGGTGCCGGCCGCTGTCCTGCGCGCGCAGCTCACGCGGGCCGCGGCCGTCCTGGTCGAGCTCGCGGCCGAAGGGTGGGACGAGGTCGTCGTCGTGCACGACGAACCCGCGCCCGCCGAAGCTGCGCCGCCGCCGGCCGGCGCGTCGGTACCGGCAACGCCGGGGCTCGGCTTCGTGCTGCAGATCTCCCGCTTCCCGTGGGGGGCGGACCCGGCCGGCTGGCTCAGAGACATGGCGTCGGCGGCTGAGGCGGCCGGCATCGCGGGCATCGCGCTGATGGACCACCTGATCCAGATCCCGCAGGTCGAGCGCGAATGGTCGCCGATCCCGGAGCCGTGGGTGACGCTCGGGCTGCTCGCCGGGCTGGACACCCGGCTGCGCCTCGGCACGCTGGTCTCGCCGGTGACCTTCCGGCCGGCGGGCGTGACCGCGAAGGTGGTGGCGACCCTCGACGCGCTGAGCGGCGGTCGCGCCTTCCTCGGCATCGGCGCCGGATGGTGGCAGCGCGAGCACGCGGCGTTCGGCCTGCCGTTCCCACCGGCCCGGGAGCGGCTCGACGAACTCGAGCGCGCGATCGAGCTGATCCGCGCGCTGTGGGCGCCCGGGACCAAGGCGTACGT
>JAVHVB010000088.1:0-4609 GCA_032160775.1 Pseudonocardiales bacterium
CAACCCGCCCGCCCGCATGGCACCGGCCCGCCGCGCGACCCGCTGACCACCACAACCCCCCCCGTGCCCCGCTCCCTCCGGAGCGGGGCACGGTCGTCTGCGCGTCGGTAGGCTCGACGCCGTGGACACGGTCGACAACCTGTACCTGTGGACGTACTACGTCCTGTACTACGGGCTGATCGCCTTGCGCGCATGGGCGATCGTCGACTGCGCCACCCGCAAGGCCGCGGCGTTCCCCGCCACGGACAAACTGACGAAACCGGTCTGGCTGCTCATTCTCGTCGTGACTGGTTTGCTGGGCACGTTCGCGAGCGACCCGCTCTGGCCGATCTCGTTGATCTCCACCGTCGCCGCGGCCGTCTACCTCGCCGACGTGCGGCCCGCGGTACGCGAGATCGCCGGCTGACGCGCCGGCGGCTTCAGGTCACCGGATCGGGGCAATGGCCGGGATTGCGTGACGTGACAAACCCGCGGCTGGAAATGTCCGATGTAACGGGGTGATGCGGCGAGCCGCTGTACAGGGTGAACCGATTCAGGCCTCGAGAACGGATCACCAGGTGCATGTACTGAAGTCAGTGGGGCTTGCCGCGCTCGCGGTCGGCGCGACGAGCGGTATCGCCTTCGCGGCGACAGGTGGCGAGAAGCCGGCAGAACCCGGCCGAACCCTGCCGACCGTGGCGAACTCGCAGGCACAGGAGCACGCCGGGCCGGCGCTCGCCGCACATCCGAACCAGGGTCAGGGTCACGCCTATGGTCGCGGCCACGGCACCGGCAAGCCCGCCGGCGTCGTCACCGGACGGCCCGCCGGAGCGGGGAAGCCAGCTGACGCGGGCGCGCCCGCAGAGGCAGGCGAGCCGCAGGGTCCGGGGGAGCAAGGCCCGCCGTTCAGCGTTCCGCCTGTGCATGGACGCCCGACGTCCACGCCGCCGGTCCCGGCACCGCCGGTGCCGACGCCAGCCCACCGGACCGGACCCCCAAGCCCCATCCCGTCGCACAGCCACCCGTAGGCGCGACGGCCCGTTCTTACCGGCGACGGCCCCGGTCACCGCAAAATCTGCCTCCTGGACGGCGGTGACCAGGGCCGTTCGTCATGTTCAGCGGCGGACCAACAGGAGGACCATCGGCTCTGCTGCGTGCGGGCCGTCGCACGTACCTTTTGGTATGCCGGGCTGCGGGCGTTCCTCGTGCCCCCGGGACGACTCGCCCGGCAGGCGCAGTGGCCCTTTCCAGAACCCAACAGTGCCCACGGGGTGGGGCCGCTGCGCCACCCCAGGACGACGCGAACCCGGCCCGGTGCGCGAGATCGCCGGCTGACGCGCCGGCGCCTCAGGTCGCCGGATCGGGCAGTAGCCGCCGCACGCTGGGCAGAGACAGCAGCACCAGCGCGGTTACGCCGAGCGCCACGCCGGTGAGGATGTCCGCGGTCGTGGGCGAGAACCCGGGCGGGTACATCAGGCAGCCGGCCACGCTCAGGGCGAGCACCAGGACTCTGCGCACACCGGTCGCGGCGGGCGCGAGACAGACCAGACCGCCCAGCAGGTACCACGGGTAGAGCACCGGGGCCAGCAGCCCGAGCGCGAGCAAGGCGTAGCCGGCCGTGCGTTCCAGCGAGCGCTGCCGAGCGGTGCTGACGAGGTAGCTCAGCACGCACACCATGGCGGTGAGCACGGTGACCCGCGCACCCGCCGCGAGGTCGTCGTAGGACGCGCCCTCGACGATCGGCTTGAGCAGGTTCGCCACGCCCGACGCCACCGAGTACGGCGGGTGTGCCGCGAACTGTTTCGAGACGGTCCCCAGCCAGCCGAAACCGTCGCTGACAACGAGCGCGGCCAGCACGGTGGTGACCGCCGCGACCAGCAGGTCTCGAGCCAGCATCAACCACGCCGGGACCGTCCGCCGGCCGAGCAGGTGCACGGCGACGATCGCCGGGAGGATGAGGAACCCCTGCGCGGTCACCGAGCCCGCCACACACGCGAGCGCGATCGCGGCCGCCCACCGCCGTTGCACCGCCGCGTTGAGCGCGGCAAGCACGAACACCAGGAGCAGGCCCTCGAGCCGCGCCCCCGACACGACGTAGAACAAGACGAGGGGGTTGAGCGTGGTGAGGGTCAGGGCGCGAGAGCGGCCCGGCCCGGCGAGGTCGGCGGCGAATCGGCCGATGAACACCCAGCACAGGACGCCGAGGCCGCGCAGCACGACCAGCGCGCCGAGCGCGCTGCCCGAACTGATGGAGACCGCGAGGTGCTGGACGAGCGTGCCCAGCGGTCCGGCCGAACTCGGTGTGTCCCGGGCGGATGGTTCGATCGCCGCCACGATGTCGCTAGCGGCCAGCCGGCTCGGGCCGAAGTCGTAGGGGCTGAGCCCGTGCCGCTGCAGCAGTCCGAACGCGACGTAGGTCTGCGCGCTGGTGCCGAGCAGCGGCGGCCCGAGCACGAACGGCAGCGCCCACGCCGCGGCGACCAACCACACCCGGCTCTCCGGCTGATCGCGACGGCGGGCGAAGCGGACGATGCCGAGCCACAGCAGCGCCAGGGCGATCGTCGCGCAGAGCATGATCGTTCCCGGTAGCCACTCACGGTGGCGGACGGCATCCGCGAGGCCGAACCACGTGCTCAGCGGCCGGGTCGGCCCGGCGGCGCTGATGCGCGCGTCGGCCGCGACGACGACCCCGGCGAGCAACAGGCCGGCGACGGCGAAACTGATCATCGGCCGGGCGACGATCTCGCGGCGGGCGGCGTTCAGCCCGTGCAGTGCCTTTTCGGCGAGATCGTTCATCCGCGCCGGGCCATCGCCGTCACGGTGCCGGAGCGTATCGGGTGGCGGCGCCGATGATCAGGCGGACAGCGCCGATGATCAGGCCGACAGCGGACGCGCTCCCGGACCCGGCACGGCCTCGGTGTCGTAGGGGGTCAGCACCTGACCGTCATGGGTGCAGCGCACCTGGGCGACGACCGCGTGGCCGCAGCCTTTGTGCTGCACCCGCCACGCCTCGGTCCCCTCGTCCGCGAGGTGCTTGTTGCCGAACTGGCGCAGCGCGATGAGCACCGGGAACAGATCCCAGCCCTTCGCGGTGAGCCGGTACTCGCGGCGCCGCCGCTGCCCGGGCTCGCGGTATTCACGCGTCTCGAAGATCCCGTTCGCGACCAGCGTGCGCAGCCGGTCTGCGAGCACTGCCTCGGAGAGCCCGACGTGCCGGCGGAAGTCGTCGAACCGGTGGACGCCGTTGGCGCAGTCGCGGATCAGCAGCATCGTCCACTTCTCACCGATCACGGTGAGCGTGCGCTGCACCGAGCAGAGCTCGGTGTCGAAGTCCAGCCAGTTCATGTGACGAGGATAGCTGACTATTAGATTGACAGTCAGCTCTCAACGGATCTAACTTTCAGACATGAAGCCAGCCGTGACCATCCGCCCATGGCAGGAGGGCGATTTCGAGCTGCTGGCCGCAGCGTCGCCCCGGCTGTCCGAGCGCACGCTGTGGCTGCGGTTCTGGGGCGCGGTCCCGACGCTCCCCGCGGCGTATCTGCGCAGCACGGCGCAGCGCTGGCCCTGCGGGTGGGACGCGGTCGCCGCGCTCGACGACGGGCAACTTGTCGGTTGGGCCGAGTACGGCCGGTACCCGGACGCGCCGCAGACCGCCGACGTCGCCGTCTGCGTGGTCGACGACGAGCAGGGCCACGGCATCGGCTCGCAACTGATCGCCGCGCTGATCGAGCGGGCGCGCGGCGCCGGGCTGGTGAGCGTGCACGCCGACATCGCCCCGCACAACGAGCGGGCCCGGCGCAGCTGGGTGCGGGCGACCGGTAGCGCCGCGCCCACTATCGCGCTGGCCGGGTAGCCGGGCCGGGCTCAGTCGAACAGCGACAGCTGGGCACTTGCTGATCGGGCCGTACGGGTAGGCAGCTTGGGCAGCGCCGGGCGCTGGAAGCCGCCGCCGTTCATCGGCGGGTCGATCCAGGTGGGCAACGGTTGCCGCGGGCGCTCGAGCCGCTGCGGGTCGACGTCGGCGAGCACGCACAGCGCGTCGTTGACCGTCCACACCAATCGTTGCGCGCGAAAGACCCGGCCCACCGCCTCGGCCGGCAGCGGGAGCACGCCAACGCCGCCCCCGAGGTCGAGGTGCAGAGGGACGTCGGCGTGCATGCTCATCACCTGGCAGTTGAGTTCCCACGCGGCGCGCGCTGCAGGGTCGGCGAGCCGGGCGGCGACCCCTGATCCCAACCGGGAGCCGACCGCGGGCAGGTCGTCGAACGCGGCGCGTGCGCAGCCGAACTCCTGCAGCAACCGGGCCGCCGTGCGCGGGCCGATGCCACGCACGCCCGGGAGGTTGTCGGACGGATCGCCGCGCAGCGCCGCGAAGTCGCGGTACTGCTCGGGTCGCACACCGAGCAACAGGACCAGCCGTTCGGCGGTCATCATCGGCGAAGCGTCGACGCCGCCGTTGATGATGCGCAGCACCGTCGTCGTGTCGTCGATCAGCGCGAACGCGTCGCGGTCGGAGGTCACCACAACCGTTCGTGCCCCCACGCCGCGGGCGTGCACGGCCACCGAGGCCAGCACGTCGTCGGCCTCGAGTGCACGCGGCACCACGACTGCGACGCCGAGCTCGCGC
>JAVHVB010000089.1:0-15735 GCA_032160775.1 Pseudonocardiales bacterium
CTGGAGTTGACCCTTCTTGAGGTTGTCGACGATCTTCTGCGCCTCGTCCTTGCTGCTGGCCGTGATGCCGTCGCTGACCTGCGAGCGATAGTTCTGTTGCAGGTGCGACACCGGGAGATCGGTCACCTTGTAGACGTTGTAGAACTTCAACGGGCCGAACTCGGTGTCGACGCCACGGAAGATCGCCACGTTCTCACCGGCCCGGCCGACGAAGTACTGCGTCTGCGTCCAGGCGTAGAACCCGCCCAGTGCACCGATCACGACGATCAGCGCGGCCAGGCCGATCAGCCACGGACGCCAGCGGAACGTGCGCCGGTGCTTGAGCGGTTCGCGCGGCTGCGGCCGGGGGGGCCGCGCCATCCGCGCCGCCCGTTCGGCGGCGCTGTCGGCGCCGGGCACATCCGCGGCCGACGGGTCGACGAACGCGCCGTCGACGACGGGCACGCCGTCGATCGTGTCGCCGACCTTGGCGTTGATCACGTCGGCCACGATCACCGTGACGTTGTCCGGCCCACCACCACGCAGCGCGAGCTCGACCAGCCGGTCGGCGCACTCCTGCGGATCCTCGATCTGCATCGTCTCGGCGATCGTCTCGGCGGAGACGACGTCGGACAGCCCGTCCGAGCACAGCAGGTAGCGGTCGCCCGCGCGCGCCTCCCGGATCGACACGTCCGGCTCGACCTCGCTGCCGAGCAGCGCGCGCAGGATCACCGACTTGCGCGGGTGGTCCTTCGCCTCGTCCGGACTGAGCTTGCCCGAGTCGACCAGGTACTGGACGTAGGTGTCGTCGTGCGTGATCTGACTGAGCGTGCCATTGCGCAGCAGGTAGGCGCGCGAGTCCCCCACGTGCACCAACCCGACCTGCGAGCCGACGAAGCGCAGCGCGGTCAGCGTGGTGCCCATGCCCTCGAGATCCTTGCGCTGCTTCACCGCGTCGGCGATCCGGTGGTTCGCCTCGACGACGGTGTCACGCAGCATGCGCATCAGGTCGTCGATGCGCCGGTCCTCGTCGAGCGGCTCGAGGGCGCCGATCACGATCTTGCTCGCGACCTCGCCGGCCGCGTGCCCGCCCATCCCGTCGGCGATCGCCAGCAGGCGCGGCCCGGCGTACACGGAGTCCTCGTTGTTGTTGCGCACGAGGCCCAGGTCGGACCGCACTGCGTAGCGCAGGTAGAGGGCCATCTAGCGAAGCTCCAGCACCGTCTTGCCGATGCGCAGCGGAACGCCGACCTCGAGCTGCACCGGCCCGTCGATCTTGCGCTGGCCGAGGTAGGTGCCGTTGGTGGAGCCGAGATCCTCGACGACCCAGATGCCGTCCTGGAGGCTGATCCGCGCATGCCGGGTACTCGAGTAGTCGTCCTCTAGTACCAGGGTGGAGTCGTTGGCCCGGCCGATCAGGACAGGAGCGCCGGTGAGCCCGATCCGGGTGCCGGTCAGGCCGCCCTCGGTGACCATCAGATGGGTGGGGGCACCCGCCGGCGGGCGGCCCGGCGCGGGCCCGCTGCGGCCGCGGCGCCGAGCCGGCGGCGGCACCGCGATTCGTGGCGCACCGCTCGTGCGCAGATCCGAGCGGATCACCCGCATGGCGGCGAGCACGAACAGCCACAGCAGGGCGAGGAAGCCGAACCGCATGAGCTGCAGTGCCAGGGCGGAATTCAAGTGCGGTCCTGGTGGAAGACGATCCGGGTGTGTCCGACCCGGATGACGTCGCCGTGCCGTAGCACCTGGCTGCTGATCTCGTGGCCGTTCACGGTCGACCCGTTCGTCGAGCCCAAGTCGTAGGCGGTCGCGTAGTGACCGTCGAACTGCACGTCCAGATGCCTGCGAGAGATGCCCTGGTCGAGCAGCTGCAGGTCGGAGTCGGTGCCGCGACCGATGATGTTGCTGCCGTTGCGAAGGTCGAAGCGGCGGTTCGTCTGGTCGACGATGAGCATCGCGGTGCCGCCCCGGCGCTGTGGCTCGCGCGGCGGCGGCGGGCCCTGCGGCTGCCCGCCGTACCCCTGCGGCGGGTGCGCCACCGGCGGGGCGGCGGGCGGGGCGTGCCCGGCCGCGGCGTAGGCCTGCTCGCCGGGTGCGTACTGACCGAGCGGTGCGCCCGGCACGATGGGCAACGACAACGAGTCGTGGGGCCGGCGGCGCGGCGGGGCGGCGGACTCCATGCGGGAGGCGACGCCGAACACCCCGGTGTGCAGCTCGTCGTCGCGGGCCAGGAAGACCTCGATGTCGCCGATGGTCTCCCAGCGGTTCTCGTCCAGGTACTCCTGCACGAGTTCGGCCAGCGAGTTGGTGAGCTGGTTCTCCCACGGAACCAGTCGCTCGTAGTCCGACGGCGAGAGGGTCACCCGGTAGCGGTTCGGCGACAACACTTGGCCGCTGGGCATGACGTTGCGCTTGTCGGCTGCCTCGCGCTGCAGCGCGGTGCCGATCTCGACCGGTTCGACCTGTCCCTTGAACACCCGCGCGAACGCCCCACCGACGAGCCCCTCGAGGCGGCGTTCGAAGCGTTGGGCAAGGCTCACGGCGTCCTCCTCCAGGGGGCGGTGGGTCCGGGCGCGGGCGGATGCGCGTCCTGTGAACGTAGAGACGCGAGTCTATCGGGCACCACTGTGGGGCCCGGATTTCCGCCCCTCCGGCCTGATATCGTTGCTGCCGATCAGGTGCCCCGGTCGTGAAGACCGAGGCACACGCCGGGCAAGTGGCGGAATGGCAGACGCGCACGGTTCAGGTCCGTGTGTCCGAAAGGACGTGGGGGTTCAACTCCCCCCTTGCCCACCGATTCGATTTCGTCGTGGCGCAGACCGGGGGCTACCTCACGTGACCGAACCGCGGCGCGGCGCTCGCGCAGTCGCTGGCCGGGCGGCCGTAGCCATCGCACCGCCATTGCGCCGGCTGCTCGCCGAGCGGGACGAGCTGGCCCGAAGCCAACGTCGGCTCAACCGCGCAGCGGCCGACCACCTGCGCCAGATCGCCGAGCTCAAGTCGCACATCGCCGCACTGGAATCTGCCGAACCGGCCACCGACCGCGCACCGCCGGGTTACCTGTTCATCGTCAGCTACGGGCGCTCCGGATCGACGTTGTTGCAGGGCGTGCTCAACTCGATACCCGGGTACCTGATCCGGGGCGAGAACCGCGGCAGCATGTACCGGCTGCACCAGTTCCACTCCGCGCTCGAGAACGCCCGCGCCGAGTTCGCGCAGACCGCATCGCTGACCGCGGCGGACTCGTGGTTCGGCATCGACGAATACGCGACGGCGACGGCGATCTCGCGGATGCGGGCGCTGGTCCTGGACGCGCTCCTGCGCCCCGGGCCGGACACCCGCGTCGTGGGCTTCAAGGAGATCCGCTGGTGGCAGCGGGACTGGCCGGCATACCTGGCCTTCCTGCGCGAGCTGTTCCCGGGCGCGCGGTTCGTGCTGAATACCCGCGACCACGCCGCAGTCGTCAAGAGCCAGTGGTGGGGCAAGCGACCGGAACACGAGGTGCACGCCGAGCTGGCCACCTACGAGATGCAGCTCACGTCGATGGCAGAACGGCTCGGGCGAAACGCCTATCGCGTGCACTACGACGACTACATAGCCGATCCCGGGACGCTGGCCGGCCTGTTCGACTGGCTCGGCGAACCGCTCGACCGGCGGGCGGTCGACGCGGTGCTGAAGGTGCGGCACTCGTTCTGATCAGCCGCTTTCCGCTGTGGGACAACGGAGACCGATGACGGGCGGCGTTCCTCGTGCGCCGTACGATCGCACCGTGACCACCGGGATCATGGGCCGCTCCAGCGGCTTCACGAGCGGTGAGCGGTTCACTCCGCTCGACCGCGCCCGGCGGGTCTGGGAATACCGGCGGATCCTGCTCCTGCTCGTCAGCCGCGACCTGAAGGTGCGCTACGCCGGCTCGGCACTCGGCTACGTCTGGACCGTGCTCGACCCGCTGCTGATGAGCGCGGTCTACTGGTTCCTGTTCACCCAGGTCATCGACCGGCACGTCGGCCGCCCGCCGTACATCCTGTTCCTCGTCTCCGGGCAGCTGGCGTTCCACTGGATCACCGGCAGCATCAACAGCTCGGTCGGCGCGCTGCGCTCGGAGGCGCAGATGGTGCGCTCGAGCAACGTGCCGCGCGAACTGTGGGTGCTGCGGGTCGTGCTGTCCAAGGGCGCCGAGTACGTCTTCAGCCTGCCCGTGCTCGCCATGTTCGCAGTCGCCTACTGGAAGGCTCCGACGAAGGAGATCTTCCTGCTTCCGCTGGCGTTCCTCCTCACGATCATCTTCTGCATGGGCATCGGGCTGATCCTTGCGCCGGCCGCAGTGCTGCTCAAGGACCTCCGGTCGATCGTCCGGATCCTGGTCCGCGCGCTGTTCTTCCTCTCTCCCGTGCTCTACAGCATTCGCGACGTCGACAAGAAGCGGCCTGGCGCAGCGGAGATCATCGGCTGGAATCCGATCACCGGGATCATGACGCTGTTCCGTTCCTGCTTCTATCCGGAGGAACTCGAGTGGCGCTTCGTCGCGCACTCGGCGATCGTGTCGTTGATCATCCTCGGGATCGGCGTCTGGGTGTTCCAGCGGCTGGAACGCCCGATGTTGAAGGAGATCTGAGGTGGCCGAGCCGATCATCTCCGTACACGACGTCGGCATCCAGTTCCATCGCGGCAGCCGACCCAAGCGCAGCTTTCGCGAATTCATCGTCAAGGGTCGCACCGGCACCCGGCGAGCGGAGTTCTGGCCGTTCCGCAACGTGTCCTTCGACATCTACGAAGGCGAGTCCATCGGCGTCGTCGGACGCAACGGCGCCGGGAAGTCGACGCTGCTCAGCGTGCTGGCCGGCACGTTGGTCCCGGATGAAGGCACGGTTGCCGTCCGCGCCGGCGTCGCCCCGCTGATCGCGCTGACCGGCGGATTCGTCGGCGAGCTCACCGCGCGCGAGAACATCCACCTCGTCGCCGGCCTGCACGGCATGAGCAAGCGCGAGATCGCCGAAGCGTTCGACGAGATAGTCGACTTCGCCGAGATGGGCGACGCGCTCGACACGCCGTTCAAGCACTTCTCCTCGGGCATGAAGGTGCGGCTGGCCTTCTCGGTCGTCGTGCGCCTGCAGGAACCCATCCTGTTGGTCGACGAAGTGCTCGCCGTCGGCGACCGCGCGTTCCGCCGCAAGTGCATGGAGCGCATCGACCTGTTGCTCGGTCAGGGCCAGACGTTGTTCCTCGTCTCGCACTCCGACGGCAACCTGCGCCGATTCTGCAAGCGGGGGCTCTACCTGCGCGACGGTGGGCTGGTCGCGGACGGCCCGATCGAGGACGTCATCTCCATGTACGCCAAGGACACCGGAACCGACGACACCGAGGACGACCCGTTGCTGGGCCAGGACGGCGAGATGTCCGGCGGCGGCGGCGACGACGAGATGTTCTGAGCGCCCCCACTGACCACCCGGAGGATCTGTGCCCGGACGCAACGACGGCCGGACCCCCCGCCCGACAGCCCGTGCGCTGGCCGGACGGCTGCTGCGCCGCGTCGGCGCACGCCGGCCGGTGCCCGCCGAGAGGAAGCGCGCTCCGGCGAAAAGTGCCGCTAACAAGAGTGCCGCCAACAAGAGCGCCGCCAACAAGAGCGCCGCTAACAAGGGACGAGCGACGACCCCTGGTGCGGCCGGCGCGCCGGTAGCCGAAAGGCGAGCGGCCCGGCGCAGCCAGGGCAACGGCGAGCGGTCCCTCGCCACGGCACGGGACACCTTCTTCCGGGTGATCGAGCGCGAAGGCGATGTCGCGCTCGCGGCGACGGCGACGGTGCGCCGTCACCTGCGCTCCCGGCTGCTGCGCCGCGCCCGCACGTTCGCCCAGGTGTTGCAGCAGGAGCCCGGCCGGCTCGGCGAGACCGGCGACATCTGCATGGCAATGGTGCTGGGCCGCAGCCGGATCTTCGACCAGGCGTGGGAGATGTTTTCCGGCGTCCCGCTGGAGGAGGCCGTCCGGGTCGCGGCCGCCGAGTACCTCCGCGTCGGTTTCACCGTCGATCCGGCGCAGGCGCGGACGACGTTCGACGCGCTGCTGCGCGGTGAGCTGACCGCGCAGGCGGACGGCCGGGACTGGGCCGACCTGGCGTGCACGAGCTTCGCCGCCGGCACCCTGGAACAGTCCCGGTACGCGCTGGCGCGCGCCCGCGACGCGCTCGGCAAGCGCGCCGCCGATCGGCGAGCCGCACAGACGATGCAGTGGCTGGAGTCGTGGCATGAGCGTGCCGCCGCGGCGACCGAACCGGTCGCGACGACACGCGAAGAGGTGTCCTTCGGCGTGCTTGCCTACCGGCACCCCGACCGCGCCGCTACGTCGCGCAACCTCGGGCACTACCTGGAGAGTCTGGCCGGGTTGTCGCACCTGGCCCGGCGCGCCGATGTCTCGCTCACCGGCGATCCCGATCTCGTCGCCGTGGCCGAGCAACTGCGCGAGCGCAGTGGCGCAGCGGGCCCGGGTAGCACCGCGACGTCGGTGCGGCTGAGCGTCGTCGACCGGGACGCGTCCGACTGGGCCGCCGTCCCGGACGGCACCTGGTTGCTCTACGGCGGCACGCTGCCACAGTCACTGTTCGGCGTCCGCCGCAACCTGCCGCTCGACCCACGTCTGCGACCGATCTTTGTGTCGGTCCACGTCGACTCGGCCGAGCAGTTGACTCCCGAGGCGCTGGCCTACCTGCGGCGTTACGCGCCAATCGGTTGCCGCGACTGGCCGACGACGTTGCTGCTGCTCGCCGCTGGGGTGCCTGCGTTCTTCGCCGGCGCGCTGACCGGCACGCTCGACGCGGTCGCCGGCGCGGCGCCGGCCCAGCGCAGCGGCCGGCTGTTCGTCGACGCCCCGCAGCAGGGGCAGAACCGACGGATCTCCCAGGACGTCGACGCGCTGCGCGCCGGTTCGCCCGGCCAGAACCTGCGCGCGGCGCTGGAGCGGCTCGACGACTACCGCGGCCGGCGGCAGGTGATCAGCGCACGCCTGCAGTCCTACCTCGCGGCACGGGCGATCGGAACCGGCACCCGGTTCACCCCGCCTAACCCGGCCGAGCGCAGGTTCGACGGCTTGGACGCACTGACCGATTCTGAGTTCACCGCGATGCAGCGACGGCTCGGCGGCCGCATCGCCGAGGTCCTCGGCGCGGTTCTGGCGGGCGAGGACGAGGCCGCGGTGTACGAAGTGTGGCGGGTCTCGAACGCTGCGGATGTGGCGGCGGCCGAGGCGGCGCGCGCCGACGTACCGCCCATGCCCCGCTCGACGCTCGACATCGCCGCCGCCTGCGCGACGATCCGTAACGCAGGGGTGACGATCGAGCGATCCGCGCCGGGGCCCGGTGGCGACGAGATCAACGTCGAGCTGTCGCTGGACGGGAACTACCGGCACCAGCTCGAAGTCGTCCTCGACGCGATCGTGTCCCACGCCAGCCGCGACGTGCGGGCCTTCGTGCTCTGCCGCGATCTCGGCCCACCCGATCATCAGCGGTTGGCTGCGCTGTTCCCGACGGTGTCGTTCGAATGGCTGCCGACGGACAGCGTCGACTACGGCCCGATCGCAGGGCTGCTCGGCTACACGACGGTGTCGACGATGGACCGGCTGTTGCTGCCCGACCTGTTGCCGGACGTGCGGCGGATCGTGCACCACGACCTCGACGCGTTGTGCATCACCGACCTGGCCGAGCTCTTCGACGTCGACCTCGCCGGTACTCCGGTCGGCGGCGTCGGTTCACCACTGCCCAGCCTGAGCAGCGGATTCACCGCCTTCATGCGGCAGGCCGAGCGGTTCCGCGCACGTCCGGAACTCGGCCGTGAGCTGCTGCGCCGCACGCACGGGCGGCATACGTTCGACTTTCTCATCCTCAACGCCGGGATCATGGTGCTCGACCTGGACGCGATGCGCGCAGACGAGTTCGGCGCCACCTTCGTGCCCTACGTCGAACGATTCGGGATGAACGACCAGGCCGTGATGAACGTCTACGCCGGCGGCAATCGGGTCGAGACCCACCGCGGGTGGAATTGGCGGCCGTGGCTCGAGCGGGTCGACGAGCCGAAGATCGCTCACTGGGCCGGCAAGTACAAGCCGTGGAGCGAGCCGTGGGTGAACGCCAAGCCGCTGTGGCAGCAAGGCGAGGCGCGGCTGGCCGCACGCTATCGCGCGGCCGGCCTCTGAGCAGGTGCTGCCCGCCCGCGCCGGCCGGGTGACTCAGCCGGTCGAGCCGTCGAAGGTCTTTCGCCACTCGTCGGGGGAGGTGAACCGCTGCGCCTCGGCGCGGTACAGCTCGCGGAGTGCCGGCCATTCGCGCACCAGCTGCGCGTGCTGCTTGACCGAGCGCTGCAGGAGCTGCCGGAACTGCTCCGGGTCGCGCTGGTACCACGCCGTGCTCGTGCCGTCCGCGGCGGAGACAAGCGCGCTGTCGACGTTCGACAGCCGCCACCACTCGGCGTCCTGATACGGGACGACCGCCTGCGGATGTGAGCGCGCCAGTTCGGCGACGGGACGCACCTGGCGCACTGCGCCCAGCGCGGCCTTGATCAGCAGCCCCACCTTGCTGGTCGGCGAGGTCGGCTCCTTGCCGCGCTTGGGCGGCTTCAGCCGGCGAACCGGTGGGAAGTCCTCGATGTCCGGCTGGCCGCGCGAATCGGGGAATCCGGCGCGTAGCGTGCGGAGCTCGCCCATCTTGTCGGCGAGGTCGCGGTGCAGGTGCTCAGGACCGCGCAGGATGTCGTCGATCGCCATCAGCCGCAACGTGGCGGTCGAGTACTGCATCGACAGCAGGTGCCGGATCTGGTGCTCCAGATTCTCGCTGACGACGCTTCCGCCGCGCGGGTAGGGCGAGTGCAGCAAGGCGGCGACGAGCCGGTTGCGCAGGTGGTAGTAGGCCTGCCAGTCGAGCGCGTCGTTCTTGTCCTGCCACGGGACGTGCCAGACGGCCACGCCGGGCAACGACACCGTCGGGTAACCGGCCGCGCGCGCTCGCAGGCCGTACTCGGCGTCGTCCCACTTGATGAACACGGGCAGGGCGAGGCCGAGTTCGCGGACCGCGGCGATCGGGATGAGGCACATCCACCAGCCGTTGTAATCGACGTCCACCCGGCGGTGCAGCCACGGCGTGTGCCGCAGGCTGCGCCGGCCGAAGTCGTGGCCCTGCTTCGTGCCGGGGACCGAACCCCACCAGAAGTTGTACGGCGCGACCCGCTCGCCGAACGCGTGCAGGACCGACCGGTCGTAGAGGCTGAACATGTGCCCGCCGACGATGGACGGACGCCGGCACAGGTCGGCGAAGGTGACCGCGCGCAGCATGCTCTCCGGCTCGGTGATGACGTCGTCGTCGAGGAGCAGGACGTAGTCGCTGCTGCCTTGGCGCACCGTCTCGTCCATCGCGCGGGAGAAACCGCCCGAGCCGCCGAGGTTGCCCTGTCGGAGCACTTGCAGCTTGTCCGCGATGCCTTTCGTGCCCTCGGCGAACTCCGGATGGTCTTCGACCAGCTCGTTGCCCTGATCGATCACGTAGATCTGGTCGAGGGCGGCCAGCACCTCCGGCGCTTCGCCGAGCACGCGCAGCCCGTCGACGCAGAAGTCCGGGCGGTTGAAGGTGGTGATGCCGATCGAGAGCCGGCCGCTGCGCACCCGGTCGGTCTCGGCGGCCCAGTCGGCCTCGTGCAACGCCGCTTCGCGCGAACCGGCGGCGATGTCGAACCAGTACCAACCGCCGTCGATGAACTGCTTCAGCGGCAGCGTCAGCACGTAGTCCTCTGGGGCGTCGGTGTCAAAGTAGACCGACTCGACCGGGTGACTGTGCCCACGGGCGGTGGATCGGTACACGATGATCGTGCCTTGGCCGGAGATGCGGATGCGCAGCAGCACTTGGTCGATGACGCTCCACCGCCGCCAGTAGCTCGCCGGGAACGCGTTGAAGTAGGCGCCGAGCGAGACCCGGCGGCCCGCCGACACGATCGCGCTGCGCCGCCCGGCGATGTCGCCGGTGGAGGTCGCCTGGCCGTCGATGCCGAACCGCACCGCCGACTGGGCCTCGCCCGGAACCGCGCTGGCGATGCTGCTCGCGCCGAGGGTGTCCTCGGTCGTCTTGTTCTTGTCCGACTTCGCGTCCTCGAGATCGAGGGCGGACAGGATCGGGCCCTGGTCGAGCTTCGTCTCGACATAGAGCGAGACGACGTCGAGGTTGCCCTGCGTCGGGAAGATGACGCGCTGCAGCACCCGCACGCCGCCCCCGTTGGCACCTGTCACTGACCGACCTCCTGGCCCGCGAAGCGGAGGTGAGCGTTCACGCCGGCTGTCATTCGTCGACCCCGCCGCTCACCAGCACCGCGCCGTCCCGGAAGTGGGACTGCAGCCGGTTCTCGACCATGGCGAGCGCCGAACCGATCGCCATGTGCATGTCCAGATACTTGTAGGTGCCGAGCCGGCCGCCGAACAGCACGCCTGGCTCGCGCTTGGCGAGCTCGCGGTACTTCAACAGCCGCTCGCGGTCCTCGGCGGTGTTGATCGGGTAGTAGGGCTCGTCGCCTGGATCGGCGAACCGGGAGAACTCGCGCACGATGACCGTCTTGTCGACCGGATAGTCGCGCTCCGGGTGGAAGTGCCGGAACTCGTGGATCCGGGTGTAGGGGACGTCCTCGTCGGCGTAGTTCATCACCGGCGTGCCCTGGAAGTCGCCGATCGGCAGAACCTCCATCTCGAAGTCCAGCGTGCGCCAGCCCAGCTCGCCGTTCGCGTTGTCGAAGTACGCGTCGAGTGGGCCTGTGTAGACGACCGGCACGTTGCCCACCACGTCCGAGCGGATGTCGGCAAACTCGGTGTCGAGCTGCACCTCGATCTTCGGGTGGTCGGCCATCGCCTCGAGCCATTTCGTGTAGCCGTGTGTCGGGAGGCCCTCGTAGGTGTCGTTGAAGTAGCGGTTGTTGAAGGTGTAGCGGACCGGCAGCCGGGTGATGATCTCCGCTGGCAGCTCGCGGGGGTCGGTCTGCCACTGCTTGGCGGTGTAGCCGCGGATGAACGCCTCGTACAGCGGCCGACCGATCAGCGAGATGGCCTTCTCCTCGAGGTTGCGCGCGGCGTCGGCGTCGACCTCGGCCGACTGTTCGGCGACCAACGCCCGCGCCTCATCGGGGGACAGCGCGCGGCCGAAGTACTCGCAGATCGTGCCGAGGTTGATCGGCATCTGGTAGATCTGCCCCCGGTACTTGGAGAAGACGTGGTGCTGGTAGCCGGTGAAGTCGGTGAACCGGTTCGCGTACTCCCACACCCGCGCGTTCGACGTGTGGAACAGGTGTGCGCCGTACCGGTGCACCTCGATGCCGGTCTGCGGCTCCAGCTCGCTGTAGGCGTTGCCGCCGATGTGGTTGCGCCGGTCGATCACGAGGACGCGTAGCCCGAGATCGGCGGCGCACCGCTCCGCGACGGTCAGCCCGAAGAAGCCCGAGCCGACTACGACAAGATCAACGTTCACGATCACCTCTGGGGACGAGCCGGCGGCCCCGCACCGTAGAGCGGACCGGCCGACGAAAGTCGTCGTTCATGGCGTTCTGGGGGCATCCGCAGTGGCGGTGGTCCGGGCGCGCCCCTTGCGGCGGCCGTACGGTGCCACGACGAGGCGGTAGATCGTTCGACGGGCCCACCACGGCAGCAAACGATACCCGCCGCGAATCACGACGTTGCGCACGTACTGCGCCGGAGAGATGAAGCGCTCACTTCGCAGTTGGCGCTGCAGGGCGAGCTCGGAGCGCAGCAGGGTGCGACCGCCGCGGCGCTGGTACGCGCCGTCGCCCACGCGGTAGTAGACGAGCGGAGCCGCCACATTCGCGGGCTTTGCGCCGTTCGCCAGCATCCGGGCGAACAGCCAGTAGTCCTCCATCAACGGCAGATCGCCGTACCCACCGGCAGCCAGCACGGCGGCCCGGCGGTAGATCACCGTCGGATGGTTGAACGGATCGTGGATCCGCGCGTAGCGCACGATGTGGTCGGGATCGCACGGCGGTGTGCGCCGCCCCACGATGTCGCCGATGTCGCGGCCGAATTCGAGCAGCCCCGCGCCGACGATGTCCGCCCCCGCCTCGATGATCGGCAACTGCACAGCGAACCGCTCCGGCATCGCGACGTCGTCGGAGTCCATCCGGGCGACCACGTCGTGCGGGCTCGCGGCGAGCCCAGCGTCCAGCGCCGGGCCGAGGCCGTGGTTGTGTTCGAGCGGCACGAAGGTGACCGGAACCGGGCACTCGGCCAGCAACTCCTCGATGCACTGCGCAAGCGGCTCGGACACCGGGCCGTCGCGCACGAGGACGACGTGATCGGGGGGCAGCGTCTGCTCCTGCACCGCGCTGTGGAACGCCTGCCGGACGAACTCCGGCCGGTCGCTCGCGTGCACCGGGAGGAGGAGCGAGAACGGCTCGTGCACGCCCGCAGTCCTCCAGGGTGTCGCGCGGTCGGGTGAGCGCGGCGGCGGCCGGCTGCCCCTTCATCGTCCCACGGCGCGATGCAGCCTTCGCGCAGTCCGTGACGCAACCGAGCGACCCGGCATCGCCGGACGCACCCGGCGGTCGGGCGCCGAAGCGGCTCGCGCGGGCGATGCGGCGCGGGTAGCGAGGGCTGAGCGGAACCGGAGAGAAGGCCGCGGAAACCAGAGGCAGAATCGGGGTTTCGGGTAGCCTTGCGGATATGTCCGTCGCCGCCGGCAAGGCCGATTACTACCAGTCGGTCGCCCTCGAAGCCGGCCGGGAATTCGCGGACGCCCCCGCCGAGAAGGTCATCGACTGGGCCGTCCAGGAATTCGGCGACGGCTTCTGCATCGCGGCCTCGATGGCCGACGCCGTGCTGATCGACCTCGCCAGCCGGGTCGCCCCGGACATCCCGGTTGTGTTCCTGGACACCGGCTACCACTTCGCCGAGACGCTCGAGACCCGGGACCGGGTGGCCAAGCGGTACCCGGTCAAACTGCACACGATCCTGCCGAAGCAGACGGTCGCCGAGCAGGACGCGACGTTCGGGCCGAAGCTGCACGACCGCGACCCGGACGCGTGCTGCTCGTTACGCAAGGTCGAGCCGCTGGCGCGGGCGCTGAGCCCGTACCACGCATGGGCGTCCGGTATCCGGCGTGACGAGGCCGCGAGCCGGCGCAACATCGGCGTCGTCGAGTGGGACCGCAAGCGCGCGATGGTGAAGGTCAACCCGCTCGCCACATGGACGCAGGAGCAAATCGACGAGTACGTCATCGCCAACGACGTCGAGATCAACCCGCTGGCCTACGACGGCTACCCGTCGATCGGCTGCGGCCCGTGCACCCGACGGGTGCTGCCGGGTGAGGACCCGCGCAGCGGACGCTGGGCGAACACCCGCAAGACCGAGTGCGGCCTGCATCCGGAATGATCAGCCTCGGCCGGTCAGCTCAGAACACGTAGCGCTGGTACCAGTCCCAGGTGAGCGCGAGGCCCTCGTCCAGGGCCACCGACGGTTCGAACCCGAGTATCTCGCGCGCGTAGTCGAACGCGGCGAAGTTCCGGTCGACCTCGCCGGGGCGCGGCGGCAGCAGTTCGATCGGGTGATCCGGTAACCCGACGACGCGTCGGCAGGCGTCGGCGAGCTCCCACACCGACGTCTCGACGCCGGTCGCCAGGTGCGCCACCGTGCCCGGTCGGAGATCGCGGGTGAGGCCCAGCTCGATGCCGCGGCAGATGTCGTCGACGTACATGAAGTCGCGAGAGGCCTTGCCGTCTCCGTAGATCTGCAGTGGCCGCCCCTCGTGCAGCGCCCGCAGGAAGACCGTGATGGCGCCCTTCTTGTGCCCGCTGTACGGCCCGTACACGTTGGCGAACCGCAGGGCGACCGTGGTCATGCCGTACGACTTGGCGAACGCGTGGCAGTAGGCCTCGGCGGCCAGCTTCCCGGCGCCGTACGGCGAGATCGGCTTGGGCAGCGACTGCTCGTTCACCGGCGGCGTGGCGTTGCCGATGAGGGCGCCCCCCGTCGAGGAGAACACCAGTCGGGCGATACCGGCCGCCCGGGCGGCGTTGAGGACGCTGAACGTGCCGCGCACGTTCGCGTCGAAGTTCGCCACCGGGTCGGCGACCGAGTCGACCACCGAGCCGGCCGCGGCGAGATGGATGATCGCGTCCACCCCGGCGGCAAGGTCGGTGACGAGCGGCAGATCTCCGATCTCGCCACGCACGACCTCGACGCCGAGATCCGCGACGTACTCCTCCCGGCCTGTCCGGAAGTCGTCGAGAACGCGGATCGTCCAGCCCCCGTCGCCCAGCACCCGGACCAGATTCGCGCCCACGAAGCCCGCTCCGCCGGTCACGAGTACCCGCTTGGTCACCGGCTGACCCGGTGGACGCGGGTCGGGTTCGTCGGCGAAGCGTCGCTCACACCCGCGGCCCGTCGGCCACCGGCTTCTCGGAATGCCACAGCGACCGGCACGGGATCTTGGTCGCATCGCAGCGGTCGGCGTACTTGGTCGCGATCTCGGCGACCTCTTGCATCAGGCCCTCGGCCAGCGTGATCGGCTCGAGGCCCAGATCGAGGAACTGCCGGTTCTCGACGTGCAGCTCGTTCTCGGCCGCCTCGTTGCGCGGGTTGGGCACGTAGTCGATCTCGACACCGGTCAGGACGGAGACCAGCTTGGCGAGGTCCTCGACCCGGTGGGTCTCGGTCATCTGGTTCAGGATGCGCACCCGGTCCCCGCGCTCCGGCGGATTCTCGACGGCCAGTTCGATACAGCGCACGGTGTCCTGGATGTGGATGAACGCCCGCGTCTGGCCGCCGGTGCCGTGCACGGTCAGCGGGTAGTTGATGGCGGCCTGCATGAGGAACCGGTTGAGCACGGTCCCGTAGTCACCGTCGTAGTCGAAGCGGTTGATCAGGCGCTCGTCCAGCTTGGTCTCGGCGGTCTGCGTGCCCCACACGATGCCTTGGTGCAGATCGGTGACCCGCAGCTTGTCGTTCTTCGCGTAGTAGGCGAACAACAGCTGATCCTGGGTCTTGGTCAGGTGGTAGATGCTGCCCGGGTTCGGCGGGTAGAGGATCTCCTGCTCGATCGTCTCGCCCTCGTCGGTCTCGAGCTTGACGCGCAGGTAGCCCTCGGGGATCTTCATCCCGGCCGTGCCGTAGCCGTACACGCCCATCGTCCCGAGGTGGACGACGTGGATGTCCTGACCGGATTCCACGATCGCGGCCAGCAGGTTGTTCGTCGCGTTCAAGTTGTTCGAGACGGTGTAGCGCTTGTGCCACGAGGACTTCATCGAGTACGGCGCCGCCCGCTGCTCGGCGAAGTGCACGACGGTCTCGGGCTGGAACTCCTGCAGCAGGGTGAACAGCCGGTGGTAGTTCTCGGCGACGTCGAAGCGGTGGAAGACGATGTCCTTGCCGCTGACTTCCTTCCACGCCTTGAGCCGGGTGCCCGGGTGCGCGATCGGCGTCAGCGAGCTGACCTCGAGCTCGTTGTCGATGTTGCGGCGCGACAGGTTGTCGACGACGACGACCTCGTGCCCCTTGTCGGACAGGTGCAATGCGGTCGGCCACCCGCAGAAACCGTCGCCGCCGAGTACGAGAACACGCACGATCATTCACTCCTTGTTGGCTGGGAGCCGAGCGCCGGGGCTCTTGCTCAGCGCGAGACTAGTCCACGAAATGGGCCTGCCAAACCGTCGTGGGTCACCGTTTCCTGCGCCGCGGGCCTTTGCGGGCCACCAGCTCGTCGATGAGACGACCGATCGTCTCGGTGGTCTTGGT
>JAVHVB010000090.1:0-2754 GCA_032160775.1 Pseudonocardiales bacterium
GTCCACCTCGTCCGCTCGCTGGAGACATCGTGAAGCTGGCCCCACCCCGCGGATCCACCTGGGATCCGCGCCGGATCGTGGCGCAGCGCGGCTCCATCGTCGGCAAGCGGGTCGGCCGGGTGCTCACCGCGCGCTACCGCCGCAAGCTCGAAGCGGGCCGTCTGCCGCCGATCACTGCGACGCGCAAGCTCGATCTCGACATGCTGTCCTTCTCCTGCGAACGCGATGTGCCCGAGCAGGCGCTGTCGATCCGTAGCCTGCTGCGCTACGTCGGCGAGCCGGTCTCCTTCTCGATCGTGTCCGACGGGACGATCACGTCGCGATCAGCGAAGCTGCTCGAAGCGATCTCACCGGTCGTCCGCGTCATGTCCGTCGCGGAGTACGCCGACGGCGTCGAGGTGCCACCGTCGGTCTACGCCTACCGCGACAAGCCGCACGGCAAGAAGCTCACCGCCCTGCTCGCGATGCGGCCGACGGACCGACCGGTCTGCTACGTCGATTCGGACGTGCTGTTCCACGTCGGCGGGCACGGTTTCGCCGACCTGGTCGACGCGGTAGGCGACCGCGCGTACTTCCTCCAGGACTGCCAAGAGGCTCTGGATGTGCGTCTCGTGCCGCCCGAGCAGCGTTACCCACCGGTCAACTCCGGCTTTCTGCTGACCGGCCGACCGATCGACTGGACCGAGGCAACCCGGCGGCTGGGTGAGATCGGCGAGGCCGACGCGCCCGGTTACGGCTGGTCGGAGCAGAGCACGGCGCACCTGGCCTACCGTGCGGCCGGGGCGGAACCGCTGCCGCCGGATGCGTGCGTCGTCGCGATCGACGACGCGCACACATGGAGCGATCGCTACGTCGGCGAGAGCACGTGGTTGCGGCACTACGTGACCGGCACCCGGTTCAAGATGTGGCTATGCCTCCTGGGCGCCGTGGAGCCCTGACGGCGCCGAGACTGTGTCAATCCCGCCGCCCTCGGGTCATTCCAGCTCAACAGCCCGCATCACTTCCGGGGCGATGAATAGCCGCGGCCGCCCGCCGTGTCTCGTCTCTTGGAGAATGCCGAGAGCGAGAAGCTTGTCGATGTTCTGGGACGCGGCGCGATGAGTGACGCCGAGCAGGCGCTGGGCCCGCGGAATCGTGAGCATTGGTACGTCAAACAGAGCGTCAACCAAGCGGAGAGCGGACACTGACGCGCGTCCGATGGCTGCCCGAGCCCGCATCTGCTCGCGAAGATCCTGCAATGCCCGAGCGCGATGCAGGGCGTCGCGCGCCTGGTGAGCCACAACGTCCAGGAAGAACGCGAACCATCGATTCCAATCCCCTTGCGTGGACACAGCAAGTAATCCGCCGTAGTACGCCTCGCGGCGAGGCTCGATGTAGGCGGACAGGTCTAGCAATGGTGCGGGCAGCAGGCCCCACTCGACCATGAGCAGAACGACGAGCAGCCGGCCAACACGACCGTTTCCGTCGACGAACGGATGGATGGCTTCGAATTGGTAGTGGATTGCGCCGATCGCAACAAGCGGTGGCAGGACGCCATCGGCGTGCAAGTACCCCTCGAACGGGTCGAGGCACTCCCACAAGCGCTCCGGGGGCGGCGGCACGAATGTCGCCGTGTCGATCACCGCACCCGGCTGGCCAATCCAGTTTTGGGAGGTTCTAAATTCCCCCGGGGTGGCGTATGCGCCGTGTGTCCCGGTGAGCAGGATCCGATGCGCTTCGCGAAGGAGGCTCAGACTCACCGGAAGTCGTCGGTCGGGTGCAAGGACATGGTCGACGGCCTGTAAATAGTTGTAGACCTCGACGACGTCCGAGGCGTCGCCTTCGGTTGGCTCGACCTCGAAAAGGACCAGATCCGATAGCGATGCCTGGGTGCCCTCGATCCGACTCGAGAGCACCGCCTCGCGACGCATCAGCGCTCGGGAGAGCAGGTGCGGATTCGGGAGGCTCCTGCCGAGCCCTGCCAATTCGCCGATCGCTCGGTCAGCATCTGAGAGCTTGCGAACCAGCGCGGCGTCGAGTTCGAAGTCGGGAGGTAAGGCGGGCGGGCAGAAAGCGAAGTAGCCGCCCTCCGCGCGCACCACGTAGCGCCGCTGGGACGCGGAAAATGCCTCCTGCTGCACTGCTACTCAACTCTCATTGCGCGCAACCAGTGATACTTTACCGCTATAAAGTATCACTAATTCGGGACAGTGATACTTGTGCGCACTAGCGTTTGGCGCCACGGCGCAGGTAGTGCAGCGGGGTTTCGATGAGCGCGCCGGGATGGCGCCGGAGGCCTCGGGCGGTGAGGCGGAGGGCGCCGGCGCGGTCGCCGGCCGCTGCCCGGTCGCGGGCTTGATGGCGTAACCGCCCGTAGTACGACTGCCGGTTGGCCAGTGCGGCCTTTCGCAGCGCCTGCCGGCACTCGCGGCAGGACCCGTGGATGTGCGCGTGCTTCGCCAGAAGTTGTTGGGCCGAGCTGTACATCAGCTCCGCGTTGTTGCTCTGGTTGCCCGGGTGCACGCGCACCGTCGCGAGGGGTTCCGGGACGGCCGCAACGCGGAACCGGTCGATGATCCGGATCCACATGTCCCAGTCGTCGGCGGCGGACAGGGAGGTGTCGAACGGGCCGACGTCGTCGAGCACGGACCGCCGGATCACCGCGGTCTGCACCGCAAGATGACACGCCTCCAGCATGCGGTGGGTGTCGAGGTTCGGATCTGCGGTCACGGTGCTGGTGACCGTGTCCTCGGTGTCGACGAACCGCGCCCCGGC
>JAVHVB010000091.1:0-2615 GCA_032160775.1 Pseudonocardiales bacterium
GCGTCGCCGGCCGCCTTGGCGAGCGTCTCGACGCGCACCCACCACTGCAGAGACAGTCGCGGTTCGACCAGCGTGCCGCAGCGCGAGCAGTGGCCGACGGAGTGCATGTACGGGCGCTTCTCGGCGACGATCCGGCCGTCCTCGCGCAGCGCGGCGACGACGGCGTAGCGCGCTTCCATCCGGTCCACACCGGCGAACGGGCCCGGCGCGGTGATCACGCCGCGCTCGTCCATGATCGTCAGGTTCGGCAGCTCGTGCCGGCGGCCGATCTCGAAGTCGTTCGGGTCGTGCGCCGGGGTCACCTTTACGGCACCGGTGCCGAATGCCGGGTCGACGTGCTCGTCCGCGACGATCGGGATTCGCCGGTTGGTCAGCGGCAGGGCGACCTCGGTGCCGATGAGGTGCTGATACCGCTCGTCGTCGGGGTGCACCGCCACAGCCGTGTCGCCGAGCATCGTCTCGGCCCGGGTGGTGGCCACCACGATCGACGCGTCGCCGTCTCCGTAGCGGATGCTGACGAGCTCGCCCGGCACGTCCTCGTGGTCGACCTCGGCGTCCGACAGCGCGGTGAGATCGCGCGGACACCAGTTGATGATCCGTTCGGCGCGGTAGATGAGGTCGTCGTCGTAGAGCCGCTTGAAGATCGTCTGGACAGCCCGGGACAGCCCCTCGTCCATCGTGAACCGCTCGCGCGACCAGTCCACGCCGTCGCCGAGTCTGCGCATCTGGCCGAGGATCTGCCCGCCGTGCCGCTCCTTCCACTCCCACGCCTTGGCGACGAACTCGTCGCGTTTGTAGTCGAATCGGCCCTTGCCCTCGGTCTCGGACAGATGCCGCTCGACGAGCGCGTGGACGGCAATGCTTGCGTGGTCCATGCCAGGCAGCCACAGGGCATCGAACCCCCGCATCCGGGCCCGCCGGGTCAGCGCGTCCATCATCGACTGCTCGAGCGCGTGTCCGATGTGCAGGCTGCCGGTCACGTTCGGCGGCGGGATGACGAGCGAGAACCGCGGCTTGTCCGAACTCGGGTCGGCGGTGAAGTAACCACGCTCGACCCATCGCTCGTACAGCTCCCCCTCTACCTCTGCCGGCGAGTACTGGCTGGGCAGGGTGGGGCGAGCGTCGGACGGGGTGGCATTCACCTACCGAATTCTAGGGATGTCGCCGGAACGGGTTCGCGGTCGAGCCAAGCGGCGAAGGCGGCGAAGGAGAACGGCCGGCCGAGGAAGTCGGCGATCAGCTCGGCGGCGTCCTTCGCGCCCCCGGGAGCGAGGATCCGGTCGCGGTAACGCTGCGCGACCGATACGTCGAACAGGTCGCCCGGGTCGAAGGCCGAGAAGAGATCCTTCGCGATGACGAGGCTCCAGAGGTAGGTGTAGTACGCCGACGTGTACCCGGCCAGGTGCCCGAAGGATGTCTGGAAGTGCGTGCCGGCCATGTGGTCGAGCATGTCGTAGCGCTCCGCGGCGTCCTGTACCGCCTGATCGTGATCGGCCGGCAGGTCGCGGTGCAGCAGGTACGCGATTGCCGAGTACGAGATCTGCGTGCGCACGAACAGTCCCTTGCCGAACTCCTTGCCGGCGCGCATCCGCGCGACGAGATCGGCGGGGATCGGTGCGCCGTCCGAGTCGACGGCGAAGGTCTGCAGGACCTCGGCGTCCCAGGCCCACTCCTCGAGCATCTGCGACGGCGCCTCGACGAAGTCCCACTCGGTCGCCACGCCGGAGAACCGGTCGAAGCGCTGCCGCCCGCCCAGCACGTGGTGCACGAGGTGGCCGAACTCGTGGAACAGCGTGACGACGTGCTGATGCTCCATCAGCCCGGTCGGGAAGTTGCACACCAGCACGCCCTCGGGCAGCTGTCGTCCGGCGATGCCGGTCGCGAGATCGAACTGCGCAGCGTGCTTGAACTTGCCCGCGCGCGGGTGCAGGTCCAGGTAGATGCGACCGAGTTGCTGGCCGGCGGCCAGCACGTCGTAGCTGACGACGTCGGGGTGCCAGGCAGGTGCGTCCGCCGGCCGGTACTCGACACCGAACAGCCGGCTCGTCACGTCCAGCAGCCCACGCCGGACGTTGCCGAAGTCGAAGTAGCGCCGTACCTCCTGCGCGTCGATGTCGAATCGTTCGCGCCGGATCAGTTCGGAGTAGTACGCGACGTGCGAGTAGTCGAACCGGTCGGCGTGCGGGTCGTCGGCCAGCTGCCGCTCGCGGAGCAGCGACAGATCCCGTTCGCCGGCCGGGCCGGCGGCGTCCGAGATGCGCTCGATGAACTCGGCGATGGCCTGCCCGGTGCCGATCATCTTGACGTCGGCGTCGTAGTCGGGCCAGCCGCGGTAGCCCAGCAGCCGCGCCTTCTCGTCGCGCAGCGCCAGCGTCTCGTGCAGCACCGCGTCGTTGCCCGGCCAGCCCCTGCTGTTGAACGCGACGATGAGTTCCGTGCGCGCCGCCGCGTCGCGGGCGAAGGCACGGAACGGCAGCAGGTCCGGATAGTCGGTCGTGAGCGTGACGAGCCCGTCCGGGCCCGGCGGAGGCGCGGCGATGTAGTCCTCGGGCAGTCCGGCCAGCCGATCCGGTTCGACCCGGATCGATCGCACGTCATCCCGGATGATCCGCGCG
>JAVHVB010000092.1:0-5280 GCA_032160775.1 Pseudonocardiales bacterium
CAGCAAGATCGGTGATCTTGCCGCTGGCCTGGCCGGCAGCCATGTCGGTGCCGTCATCCAAATGGCCGGCGTCTGCGGCGTGGGAGTCGCCGGCCGCGGCCAGGCTGCCGCCGAAGAACAGCGACGAACGGGACAGCCGCTCGGCCAGCGGCGCCGGGCCGTCCACCGCGTCGCTGACCGACAGCGACTCCAGCGTCGCCACCGCCTTCGCGTCGAGCCCGTACTCGTCGGCGACGGCCTTCGGGTTCGTGCGGGCGTACTCGGCGAAAGCCGGGTCGAGCGCGATCTTCGCCAGCAGGTCAGGGAGCCGGTTC
This sequence comes from Pseudonocardiales bacterium, assembly GCA_032160775.1. GTDB lineage: Bacteria > Actinomycetota > Actinomycetes > Mycobacteriales > Jatrophihabitantaceae > Jatrophihabitans. The sequence goes on from JAVHVB010000092.1 coordinate 315, forward strand.
CCGGTCATGGTGTGCTCTCGTCGGCCGTCTGCGCCGCGGCCGCGCCCCCGGTCGGATCCTCGGTTCCGGCCGGGGTCACGAAGACTGCGCCCGCATTGGACGGCGCGGTGCGCTGACCGCCCACCGCCGCCGTGCCGGCGTTGGCGTCGCCGCCCTCACCGTCCCCGGCAGGTGCCTGATTGGGGTCGCCGCCCTCACCGTCGCCCTTGGGCGCCCGATTGGGGTCGCCACCCTCGCCGTCCCCGACCGGTGCGTGCGCGCCGGGCGCGGGCGGCTTCTCGTCCTCGGTGCCGGAACCGGGATGGCTGTCGCCGCCGCTCGTGCCGCCACCCGCTTCGTGGCCGGGCTTCGGACCTTCCTCATGGACCGCGCCACCAGTTCCGCCGTCGGCGTGGACCGCGCCGCCGGTGACCGGCGGGGGACGCTCGATGAAGCCGTCGTCGCCGTAGTCGTGGACATGGGTCGTGCCGTCCTCGTCGTGGACGGTCACGGTTCCGCTGCCATGGTGCTGGCCGTCGCCTCCCCCGCCGCCGGGTGTGACCGTGACATCGGTGATCTTCACACCCGCCGCCAGTCCGGTGTCGCCGAAGCCGCCCGGGCCCGCAAAGTCGCCTGGTCCGCTGGGTCCGTCCAGGCCGAGCGGACCGGCGCCGCCCGGGCCGGCCACCCTCCCGTCCAGACCGCCGGGCCCGGCCAGACCGCCGGGCCCGCCCAGGCCGCCCAACTTCCCGTCCAGACCGCCGGGCCCGCCCGGACCCCCAGGCCCGTCGTTGCCCAGCAAATGGTCGACATCGATGCCGCCCGGCGCGCCGTGGCCGAGCAGCCCATCGAGTTTGCCGTCCAGCCCGCCCGGCCCGTCGTTGCCCAACAGCCCGTCGACATCGATGCCGCCGGGTCCACCGGAGCCCAGCAGCCCGTCGAGCTTGCCGTCCAGCCCGCCCGGTCCGCCTTGGTCGCCGGGACCGCCGATCTCGCCGTCGACGTGCGCGGTCGGCGGGTGGAAGATCGGCCGGAAGCCGTCGTCCTCCTCGGCCAAGCCGCCCGGTCCGCGCAGTCCACCCTTGCCTTCGGAGCCCGGGCCGCTGCTGTCGACCGGCCCTTCCGGGCCGATGATGCCGGACTTGCCGCCGTCGGTTCCGAGCAGGCTGCGTCCGCCGGAAAGGTCGCCCTTCGACTGGTCGGCGACGCCCTGATCATCGACGCCGATCCCGGAAAGCTCGGCGGCCTTCCCGCTGGCCTGGCCGGCAGTCAGGTCGGTGCCGTCGTCCAGGTGGCCCGCGTCTGCGGGGTGTGCATCGCCGGCCGCGGCCAGGCTGCCGCCGAAGAACAGCGACGAGCGGGAAAGCCGCTCGGCCAGTGGCGCCGGGCCGTCCGCCGCGTCGGTCACGGACAGCGACTCCAGCATCGCGACTGCCTTCGCGTCCAGCCCGTACTCGTCCGCGACAGCCTGCGGGTTCGTCCGTGCGTGCTCGGCGAACGCCGGGTCGAGCGCGATCTTCGCCAGAAGGTCAGGAAGCCGGTTCTCGGTCATGGCCCGTCCAAGGTTTCGGCGTCCCAGCGACACCGCTGCCCAGAAGGCGTTCGTTTGGGCCGAACGATTCGTTCGCGCCCGGACAGCCGGCGTTCGTCACGCCGGAAGTTCAGCCTCCGGCTGATAGACACACCGGGTACCGGTGCGGATGGAGCGTCGCAGATGCGCTCCGACGCCCGGATCGGCGTCGCCCACTCGCGCCACCGCCTGGCGGATCGTGCGGGTCACGTTGACCCGAGCTCGCTCCGCCTCGTCACCGAACGCGCGCGATCTGCCGCCGAGTCCACTTGCCCGTCGCAATTCCGCGACCAGGGCCGCGCGTTCGACCTCGATCTGCGCGGCAGCCGCCACGTCGCCGCGCGCGTCAGCCCCCTCGGATTGATCGTCGAGGCTTGCCAGCCGCGCGCGATAGCGACGCCGCGCCTCGTCGTCGAGCAGCGCGGATCCGGTTCCGGGCGGGGCCGCGACGGGACGCCCCGACGCCAGCTCGAGCGCGGGAATCTCCCGGCCCGGCGTTGCGATGAGCACGGCGAGGTACTCGAGCCCCTTGGAAGCCTTCAGATGAACTGACCGTCCATCGACATCGAGCGTCCACACATCGCCGTTGTGCCACAGCCGCCAATCGGGTGCGTCGACTCGGACCTCGCTGCGCAGGGCATGGGCGTCGCGCGCGATCCACGGCATCTCGAGCTCGTCGGCGAGGCGTTCCACCTCGCACAGGTACCCGTCCGCCGTGGGCAGGTCGTCCGGGCCGGCGCGGCGTTTCAACACCCGAGCGAGTTCCAGCTTCGCCCGGGCGACGAATGGCGCGGCGCCGCCGGCTTCGTTAGCGGTGACCGCGCACCGGAGGTGTTCGGCAGCCTCGTCGAGGCGGCCCAGCGCGGCGAGTGCCTGGCCGACCCACAGTTCGTTGGAGCCCAGACACAGCGCGCCGTCACCGGCCACGGCGAAGCCCGCACGCGCCGGCTCCAGCAGCGGCAGGACGGCCGCGGCCACCTCGGTGTCGCCGAAGCGGTTCGCCAACTCGGCTCCGGCAGCCAGCGCGGTGACCCAGAGCCGGGCGCGGCCGCTGTGCAGCTCGGCCAGGCCCCGGCGCAGCTCCATGCGTGCCTGCTCGACGAGGCCGCCTTCATAGAGGAACTTCCCGACGATCCAGCGCGGGATCGGCATGTCTTCCGGCAGCGACGCCATCGCCTCGGCGCATTCGGCCATGCCCAGCAGATTCCAGGCACTGACCACTTGCGAGCGCCACGAGCGCTCGGCATTGGGATCCCCGGCTTGCAGGTTGAGCACTCGAGCCGAATCAGCCAGCCGAAGGACCTCAGCGAACCGCCCGCGCAGCAACGCGAGCGTGCCGTGCCGGATCATCGACGCGGCCTGCAGATGGGGAGCGTTGAGGTCTGCGCACCGCCGGTCGAATTCGGCCAGGGCCCCTGCCGCGCGGCTGACGTCGCCGGTGGACAACGCCGCGGAGAACATTGCCAGCCAGGCATCGAGTTCGACGTTCAGGTCGCCGCCCGACACCGACGCCCCGATGAACTGCTCGGCATGGGCGAGCCGGTCGACGTCGATCTCGGAGTCGTAGGGCGACAGCGTGCGCCACCGCAGCACCTCGGCCTCGGTGCGCTCGCCCACGGTAAGGGCCAGGGCAAGTGCCCGAGCAGCGGTCTCGGACCGCAGCGCGGCGGCTTCGAACGGCAACTCGGTTGCCAGCCTGGCCAGCAGCGGAGCGCGCAGGTGCGGGTGGTCGTCGCCGACGTGGCTCAGCGCCTCCTCCACGAGCATCCGGACGCCGCTGTCGGCCAGCAGGTTGTGCACGGCCCTCGGCATCGACAGGGCGCACGCTGCGAGCAGATCGCCACGTCCGCAGACCCGCGCCGCCGCGGCCGCATCCCGGTAGCTCGCCCGGGAGGCCTCGACCTGGCCGAGCATGCCTTGCGCCCGGCCCAGCGCAAGCACGAGTGCGGCACGCTGTGCGCTCGACTCGAGCGAGGACGCCGGCACCAGCGCGAGCCCTGCGGAGAGCTCGTCGGCCGCCACTTCGAGTGCCAGCACGGCCGTCGCCGCCTCGGCCGCCGCGAGGCAGGCCGCGGCCATTCTCTCGACGCCGACGATCTCGACCGCTTGGCGGCAGTGCGCGGCGAGCATGGCCGCCCAGCGAAGGTCGCCTCGGCCGCCGGCTTCGAGCGTGGTCGCGATCCGCTGATGGATCAGGGCCCGTCGTGGTGCGGAGAGGCTTTCGACCAGCACTCGCTGGAAGAGCCCGTGGGTGAACGAGCAGAGCCCGGACGGGTCGTCGGCGGGTGTCGCGATACCGGCGTCGGCGGCCTCGACGATTGCCGCGCGCACGCTTGCCACGTCGTGGCCCGACATCTCCGGCAACAGCGCGGGATCGAACTCCACCCCGAAGGCCGCCGCCGCGTCGAGTACCTCACGGGTGGCAGGTGCCAACTGCGCCAGACGCTCGATCAGCACGTCCCGGATCGATGGCGGCATGCTCGTCCGCGCACTTCCACTTCGAATGAGCTGGCCGACGAAGAACGGGTTCCCGCCGGTCGTCCGATGCAGGTCACGGGCCCGGGAGTCGTCGAGCAACTCACCAGTTCGCGTCTCCACGAGCCGGGCAAGATCATCCGGGTTCAACCCGGTCAAAGTGATCCGGACAGCTTCGCTGTCGAGCAGGCTGAGCAATCTGCGCACCTCGCCAGGGGTGCCGTGGCCGGTGGGCCGGGTCGCGGCCAGCAGCAGGAACGCGGACCCGGACAGCGAGTTCGTGACGAATCTCGCCAGTTCCAGCGACGACGCGTCTGCCGCGTGCAGATCGTCGAGCACGACGAGCAATCCGGTGTCCGAGCACTGGTCGGCCAGCACGCTGGCGGCGGCATCGAGCAGGGCGAATCGGGCTGGGCCGGGCGGCAGGCGCGGTGCCGTCGGCGGAGATCCGAGCAGCGGCGCGAGTGACGGATCCAGTTCCGCCACCCGGGCGCGATTCACCGGCAACACGCCGCCGGACGGCCGGGCGACCAGCACCGAGCGGAGCACCTGCACCCACGGCCAGAACGCCGGCGCGCCCGCCTGGTCCCAGCAGCGGCCGGATGCCACTCGCCAGCCGTCGTCCCGAGCCTGGGCTGCGGCGGCCCGTAGGAGCGTGGTCTTGCCGATGCCGGCGTCCCCCGCGACGAGCACGAGATGCTCGCCGAGCGCGTGGTCGACGCGCGCGCCGCGGATGCGGGCGAGTTCGGCGTCGCGGCCGAGCACCGATGCCGGCCGACCGTCGCCGCCCAGCCGCCGACCCGCTGGGTCGCTGCCACCGGGCGGGTTCACAGGTTCATCGTGACCCTCTCCGGGCCATCCGACGACACTTCCAGCAGTTCACGCCCTCAACAGGCGCGTATCGAGTCGTCCGCAACGCCTGGTCGGGGGTTACTGCGGAGG
>JAVHVB010000093.1:0-5482 GCA_032160775.1 Pseudonocardiales bacterium
ACGAACGTGCTCACCAGTCCGGCGATCACGCCGAGCACCGCTCCGGCGACGAGTGTGTTGTGCACGAGCGCGAGCAGCGCGCCGTAGTCCCGGAAGTCGAAAATCTGCTGCCAAAGGCCGGGCCCGGCGGTCATCGCCGGGCTCCGCTCTCGATGTGGTGGTCGTGGTGCGCGTGCTCCGGTGAGTCCGGGATGCCGGCCACCAGGATGCGGCCGCCTATCCGGACGACCTCGATCGGCGCCTCGAACAGCGCGCTGAGGGTCGCCGAAGTCAGCACCTCGTCGACCGTGCCGATCCGGAACCGGCCGCCGGCGAGGTACAGCACCTTGTCCACGTACGGCAGCACCGGATTGATCTCGTGCGTCACGAACAACACGGCGGTGCCGTGCTCGCGCCGGCGCCGGTCGACGAGCGCGGTGACCGTGCGCTGGCTGGGCAGATCGAGCGATAGCAGCGGCTCGTCGCACAGCAGCAGCATCGGGTCGGTGACCAGTGCCTGCGCGATCCGTACCCGCTGCTGCTCGCCGCCGGAGAGCTGGCCGATCGGTGCATCTGCGTAGGCCGCCGCGCCCACTTCGTGCAGCGCCGCGGCAACGGTCCGCCGGCGGCTCGCGGACGGCAGCCCGGTGCCCCAGCGGTGCCCGGTGAGTCCCTGCGCGACGAAGTCGCGGGCCCGCATCGGCGTGAGCGGGTCGGCGCGGTGTTGCTGCGGCACGTAACCGACCTCGCTGCTGCCGCGCCGCACCGGCCGGCCGGCCACGTCCACGCGACCCGCCGTGAGCGGCTGCAAGCCGAGGACGGCGCGCATCAGGCTCGTCTTCCCCGAGCCGTTCGCACCGAGGACGGCGACGAACTCACCGGGCAAGACGGCGAGGTCGAGCTCGGACCAGATCGGCCGCCGCCCGAACGCCAGCGCGGCATCGGTGAGCTGCAGCACCGGCGCGCTTTTCATCGGTACCGACGCGCCACGTGTCACGACAGTGCCGCCGCGATGTCGTGCAGGATCCAGTCCATCCAGCTCAGGTAGTCGACGTCGGCCGGCAGCGTTTCGGTGACGCCGATGACCGGGACGCCGGCCGACCGCGCGGCCGCGATGACGTCGTCGGTCTGCGGGCCGGCGGTCTGCTCGTTGTCGACGAGCAGCCGCACCTGGTGCGCGCCGAACAGGTCCAGAGTCGCCTGGAGCAGCCGCGGCGACGCGTCGGTCCCCTCTTCGATCGCCTGGCTGAATTCCGGCGGCGTCCGGTTCACCAGGCCGCACGACTGGAGCAGGTACAACGGCACCGGCTCGGTGATCGCAACGCCTTCGCCGCCGTGCCGCGCGCGGATCCGCGCCGCCGCCCCGTCGAGGCGCCGGACGCCCGCCGCGAACGCAGCGGCGTTGCGGCGCAGGACCGGCGCGTCCCGCGGGTCGCGGGCCAGCAGGAAGGCGGTGACGCGCTGCGCGACGCGGCGCACGGTCGCGAAGTCGTACCAGACGTGCTCGTTCAGCTCAGCGTCATGTGCGTGTCCGGACAACTGCACGGCGTTGACGACCGGTGCACTCGCACCGGCTGCGGCACGCAAGGTGTCGACGAAGCCGTCGTACCCCCCGCCGTTCTCGATGATGAGGTCGGCACGCGAGATCGCGAGCTCGTTGCGCGGGCTGGCCTCGTACGAGTGCGGGTCGACCGAGGCGTCGGCGAGGATCGCGGTGACCGAGACACGGCCCGGCGGCAGCCCGCTCACGAGCTGTTGCACCACCGAGCCGTACACGTTGGTGGATGCGACGATCGAGATGTCCGCCGTCTCGCCGGACGCAGCGCTGCACGCGCACAGGCACCCGGCTGTCGCGCCGACCGCGCCGATGAAGGCGGCGAGCGATCGACCCGGCATCCCACACTCCTGATATTGATAACGATGTTCATTAGCATCAGACCACAGGGGTGGGGCGGTCCGCAAGATGAGCGGCGCCGACGGGTAAGCCGAGCCCATGACCGACCTGGTGGCCAAGCACGGCAGCGCGAACAGTCCGGACCGCGGACCGGAGCGGCAACGACCGCCCGGCGTATCCGATGAGGTCGTCGCGGCGCTGGGCAAACTGTCCGAGGCCCTCGAAGGTGCCGACCACGCCCGCGGCATGCTCTACGGCTTCCACCAGCTCTGCGGCACGATCGACGGCAACGTGCAAGAGGCAGTGGCGATGTTCCGCTCGGCCGGGATGGCCGAACTCGCCGACGAGATCGAGGAGTGCCTCGTCGGGCGCGCCATCGTCGACGACCGATGGAGCTTCCAGCTCGTCGAGGCTTACGACGAGCAGTACTGGGAGGTGTTCCGCGACGTCGAGCAGGAAGCCCGGGCTCGCGCCGGCGTGCCGGAGCGGCACGTGTACGAGGCGGAGATGAAAGTGGCCGAGCAGCAGCCGCATTGAGCAGCAGAAGGCCCCGGACGGGATCCGTCCGGGGCCAACTTGCCGAAGAGGTCAGCCCTCTTCGATTGCTTCCTGCTTCTCCTCGAGCGCGTCGGCCTTCTTCTCGTGCGCCTTGGCCTCGGCGCGCTGCTTGGTCTCTTCGGTCTGGGCCTCACCCTTGCGCTGCTGGGCGTCGCCCTCGGCGCGGAGGTTCTCGTTGTCGGTTACGTCGCCGACCTTTTCCTTGACCGCGCCCTTGATGTTCTCGCCGATGCCCATCAGCTGACCGACTCCTTCCGTCGCTGGGCGGCGCGCTGTGCACGCTCCGCCGATGCGCCCTTGGCCTCTTCCTTCGTCGCGTCGGCCTGGGCTCGTACCGCCTTGATGCGCTCGGTGCCCTTTTCCTGCTGCACCTGACCGGCCTTGCTGAGCCGGCTGTTGCCGGTCACATTCCCGACGATCTCCTTGCCGAGACCGACGACCTTGCTCACCAGGCCGAGCGCGTTCTTGCTGTCGATCCGAGGAATCTGCACGTGGTCCTCCTTTGCAGCTCGGTCGCTGCCGGGAGCCGTTTCGTCCCGACCAGCAACGACGACATCGCGCCGCCACAAGTTCGGTACCCACCAGGACTGCGACCGAACCCGGATCGGCGCCGAAACCGGTGTGGCGAATGTCGCGGGAAGAGATCGCGCACCGTCAGGCATGCCGGGCCACCCAGTTCGAGAGCGTGGTCAGTGCCTCACGACCGGTCGCGCGCGCCACCTGCAGCCGCGCGCCGTTGTGCCGCAGGGCCCGGGCCCCGAACACGAGCGCCCGGCGCACCGTCGCCACCTCGCCGGGCCGGCGCAGCCGCGAGAAGACATCGGTCATCTCCCGTCCCAAGCCCGGATCCTGGGCGGCGGCGCGGTACAGCTCGACCTCGAGCGCCGACATCGGCTCGCCACGCGCAAGCTGATTGGTCCACTGATAGACCTCGAGACAGTCCCGCTCCCGGTCGCGCTCCCACCGCCGCAACGCCCGGTCGAGTGCATCGCGGTCGTCGAGCACGTCGGGCACCGATTCGCCGAGCAGCCGGCCGTATCGCAGCGCGTCGCGAATCCCCTGCGCTGTCACCGGATCCTTGAAATGACCCGCGTCGCCGACCAGCGCCCAGCCCGGCCCGCTCGAGTGCCGGAAGTACGACTCGATGTCCGTGGCCGATCGCACCCGGCCGACCAGCTCGGACTGGCGCAGACGCGCGGCCAGGCCCGGGATCGCGGCGACCGATTCCAGGTAGGTGCGTTGCGCGTCGCCGCGATAGTGCGCGACCCGGCCGACCGGCGGTTGCAGCAGCACGAGCACCAACCCGTCGTCGCACGGGAACGCGGTGCCCAGTTCGGGTCCCTCCCGCCACTGCGCTGCCACGGCCCGCCACGAGGCATCGCCGCCGTCACGCCAGTACCCGAAGTAGCACGCGCGACCGCTCGCGCTGGCGCGGTACGGCACCTCGGCGCCGACGAGCCGGGCGACGGTGCTGCGCCGGCCGTCGGCACCGATCACCAGCCCGGCGCGCAGCTCGCGGACCACTCCGTTCCGGTCGCGATAGCGCACGCCGGCCGCGCGCCCACGTCGCTGGACGACCTCGGTCACCGTCGCGTGTTCCCGGATCTCGGCGCCGGCCGACCGCGCGGTGGCGACCAGGGCGGCGTCCAAGCCCGTGCGCCGCACGCACATGGCGTGCGCGATGCCGTCGACCGGTGCGTAGTCGGCCCGCACCTCGAGCCCGCCGCCGGCGGCGTACGCGGTCGGCAGCGGCGGCGCGCCCAGCTCGGTGACGGCGCCGAGCGCGCCGAGAGACTGCAACTCGGCGAGCCCGGCCGGCCAGATCAGGTGCGTCGAGAGGGTGTCGGACGGGAACCGCGCCTTGTCCAGGACGACGACCCGGCGGCCGGCGCGGGCCAACGCGATCGCGGTGGCCGAACCCGCGCACCGGGCGCCGACGACCACGACGTCGGCGTGCTCCGGCTCATTCATCGGCTGATGGGTCACGAGTGCCCAAGGTCAGAGGGTCACAGGGCGTCGAGGGCGTTCTTCCGGCCGGCCTGATAGGCGATCCGGTCGATCGTCTTCAGCAGGTCGAGCTCCGGCGGCTGGTAGAGCTTGTACATCGTTGCCGGCTGCGCGGTGGATCCAGCGGCGTCGAGCAGGCTGTTGACGGCGGCCCGTCCCGACTCGTTGGCGCCCTCCATCGTCGCGAGGTCGATATTGGTCCGGACGTAGTCGCCGGCCAGGAACAGGTTCGGGATCTCGGTGCGGGCGCTCGGCCGGTTGTCCCACGACCCGGCCGTGTTGACCAGCAGCGGAGTGGCGTTGCTGTTGCGCCGTCGCTCCGGGTGCCACTGGACCGCCGGGTCCATGAACGACGAGTGCAGGATGCCGTCGGGCAACTGGTCGCCCGCGGTCTTGTGCATGCGGATCTGCGCCCACACCTCCTTCGCAATCTCGGCGCGGGTGCAGCGTTTGGCCGGCTTGCCGTAGAGGATCCCGGGTTCGTCCCAGTTGGACACGTCGACCGAGAAGCAGTCGACGACGCTGCCATCGCCGTAGTCGCGGTCGAACACCCGGTCCGTCCAGAACTGGGCCTGGGTCAGCGCGGTGAGTGCCCAGGGCGCGTCGATGAAGTCGATGTGCCCCTTCACGATGTCGACCGGCTGCCGCAGGTAGAACTGCACCCCGACCATCCAGTCGGTGACCAGTTCGTCCAGCCGCTCGAGGCTCGGATCGGCGGCAAGAACCTTCCGGGACCAGAGCGCGCGCGCCCGCTCGACCGGCATGGCGCTGATGAACCAGTCGAAGTCGTCGGTGACATGGCTTCGTCCGCGCGCGTCGCGCAACGTCACCGAGGTGACCCGGCCGCCCTTCATGTCGAGCCCGGTCACCTGTTGACCCACGCGGAACGCCACCCCGCGCTTGCGCAGGTAGGCGACCCACGGGTCGATCCATACCTCGTTCGTAGGGCCGTTGAGGACCCGGTCCAGCGCGCCATCGTTGCCCCGGCCAAGGATGTTCATGACAAACGCCTCGCCCATGTTGCCGATGGTGCGGGTACTGGCG